>JAIFLB010000050.1 GCA_020049245.1 Betaproteobacteria bacterium
TTCTGGTCCGATCTGAATCTGACGCATGGTCTTGACCGGGTGGCCTTCTTCGGCCCGGACAATATTGAGCTTGCCGAGTGGGGCATGGCCGATGTCGGTGCGCGGGCGAAGAAACTGGCGGCTGAAGCGGGCGTTGCGGAAGCACCGCAATACTGGCTCGAATGCAGTGTCAAGTGCCTTTACACGACAGCAGTTCCGTTGGTCGAGGGGGGCCATTACCTGGGTACTGTTGTGATTGCCACCGGTTTGCAGGACATGGTCCTGGATTTCCGACGCCTATCAGGGGTTGAATTGGCGATCATCAAGACTGGAACAGGCTCGGAAACTGGCTCGAAAACAGAGACTGGCGACAGAGTCAACAAAGTATTGTCAGTCAGTGGTGGCGGTGTGTATGAGTCACTGGTAAGAGCGTTACCCGGCCAACTGGTCAAGGGTCAGGCCATCGAGCTGACGCGCGATAGCCGTCATTTCCGGCTTTATAACTTTGCTGCACCAGCGCCGGGCGATGGCAGCACCCGGTTTCTGGCGATTAACGACGTCACTGCCGAGAGGCGGGAAATGAACGATTCTGTGCGTTCCAGCCTTGCGTTGGGCGGCATCATTCTGGTTCTCGCCTTGGGTCTGCTTTACTTCATGCTGCGTCCGACGATGAACCGTTTGCGGCAGGCGGTCTCGGCCTTGCCATTATTGGGTGAGGGGCGATATGACGAGTCACGCGATGCCTTTCATTTACCGCCGCAGCCATTGCATTTCCGCGATGAAGTCGATGATCTGGCAGAGTTGACTTACGCGTTGGCCAACACGCTGGAACAATTGCATGCCGAGTCGCGAAATCATGCGGCATCGTTGAGCGCGCAAGCGTCGCAACTGGAAAAAGAGCGAGATTTCGTCGCCGGCCTGCTCGATACCGCCCCGGTTTTGATCCTGACTTATTCCCTGGATGGGCGGATACGCCTGGCCAATGCGTATGCGGTTCGCAGTTGTGGCCTTAGCGGCGGCAAACTGCTGGGCCGAACTTTCATGGATATTTTCATGAACGGCATACAGTCTGAATCACATGCCATTCTGCTGAACAACCTGAAACCGGGCGAGGTGCCGCACAGCGAAGGCAGCTTTCAGCACGAAGGGGGCGTTGTTCATGATGTCATCTGGTTCCATTCCTGCCTTGAAGATGACGCCGGCGAGCGGCTTTTCCTCTCGGTTGGACTTGAGGTCACCGAGTACCGCAAGGTTGAGCGCAATCTGCGGCTGCTTTCCGAACATGACAGCGTGACTGGCCTGCTCAACCGGCGAGTTTTCAAGCGTGAATTGGATGCCCTGCTGGTGGCGGGTAGCCAAGGCATGCTGTTGGTGTTCGATATTGATGAATTCAAATCGGTGAATGAGAGTGGCGGCCATGAGGGGGGCGATTACGTCCTCGCCGAGTGCGCCCGTTATATCCAGAATCTGCATCCACAGCCTGTGCTCGCGGCGCGCCTGGGCGCCGATGACTTTGCATTGGTGCTGAGCGGCATTACCCCGGCCGAAGCGATTGTCATGGCGCGCGGCTTGAACCATGGTTTACCCGCCTCCAATCTGGAGACCGCAGCCGCAACCAGGATGCGCATTTCGGCCAGCGTCGGTCTGGCGATGTTTCCGGAGCATGGCGGCAGTGCCGATGTTTTGTTGGCGAATGCCGAGATCGCACTGACGCAGGCGCGCGCCAAGGGTCATGGTTCCTGGCATTTATATACGCTGGATGATCCCTACCGGGAAACCGCAGGACGTCGCGCCTACTGGCGCGAACAAGTCGAGCGCGGTCTGGACGAGGATGCCTTCGTCATGCACTTCCAGCCGATCCAGCACATTGTCAGCGGTCATATTGGCCATTACGAAGCCTTGATCCGTCTCAATGGCCTGGATGGAAAGCTGATTCCACCCGGCATGTTCATCGACGTTGCCGAAAGTACCGGCCTGATTCGCCGTATCGACCGCTGGGTGATCGAAACCGTGGTCGCTTTCGTCGCCCGACAAGCGCCCGAAATCAAAATTGCCCTCAATCTTTCCAGCCGTAGTTTCGATGACGATGTCGCCTTCGAAACCATGCAGGCGGCGCTGGCGCGGCACAACCTGACGGGTGAACGTTTATTGCTGGAAATCACTGAAACCGCCGCGCTGGCGAATTTGTCGAGTGCCATCCGCATCATGGGCAAATTGCGCGGCCTTGGTTGCGCCTTTGGTCTGGATGATTTCGGCGTCGGCTACAGCTCGTTCCAGTATCTGAAGGAATTACCGTTCGACTTCGTCAAGATCGATGGTTCTTTCGTCAAAGGCCTGACCCAAAGACCGGACGACGTCGTGTTCGTCAAGGCGCTGAATGATGCAGTGAAGGGTTTCGGCAAGGAGACCATCGCCGAGTTCGTCGAGGATGAGGCGACGCTGAATATCCTGCGCGATATCGGCGTCGATTACGCCCAGGGGTATTTGATTGGTCGGCCCAGCCCGGCGTTGTTCAAGGCGCCCTCTTGAAGGTTACGCGCTCGGCCTCATAACCATCCCCTGTTTTCAACAAGGGAAAGTGGAACATGACCGAAACCGTGAATGAACCCCAACAATCTGCCGCCAAGGAAACCCTGGGCTTTCAGGCCGAGGTGAAGCAACTCCTGCAATTGATGATTCATTCCTTGTACAGCCACAAGGAAATCTTTTTGCGCGAGTTGATTTCCAATGCTTCCGATGCCGCCGACAAACTCCGCTTTGAAGCGTTGACCGACGCTGCGTTGTACGAATCCGACTCCGAATTGAAGATCAGGGTCAGCGTCGACAAGGACGCGAAAACCATCACCATCCGCGACAACGGTATCGGCATGAACCGGCAGGAAGTGATTGAACACATCGGCACTATCGCCAAGTCCGGCACGCGTGAATTCTTCGGCAAACTGACCGGCGACCAGAAGAAGGATGCGCAACTGATCGGTCAGTTCGGCGTCGGTTTCTATTCCAGCTTCATCGTCGCCGACCGAGTTACATTGACCACCCGCCGCGCCGGCCTGACCAAGGAACATGGCGTGCGCTGGGAATCGGAAGGTAGCGGCGACTACACGCTGGAGATGGTCGAGAAGGCCGAGCGTGGCACCGAGATCACGCTGCACATGAAGTCCGACGAGGCCGAATTCCTCGACGCCTGGCGGCTGAAATCGGTGATTCGCGAGTATTCCGACCACATCGCGATTCCGGTCGAGTTCATCAACGACAAAGCCGAGGATGAGAAGGACAAGGTGGAGACCGTCAACCGCGCCAATGCGCTGTGGACGCGCTCGAAAAACGACATCACCGAAGACGAATACAAGGCGTTCTACAAGCACGTCGGCCACGATTACGAAGACCCGATGGCCTGGACCCACGTCAAGGTCGAAGGCCGCCAGGACTACACGGCGCTGCTGTACGTGCCGGCACATGCGCCGTTCGATCTGTGGGACCGCGACGCCAAGGCGGGCGTCAAGCTGTACGTTAAGCGCGTGTTCATCATGGAAGACGCGCGCAAGCTGATGCCGTCTTACTTGCGCTTCATCCGTGGCGTCATCGACGCCGCCGACCTGCCGCTCAATGTCTCGCGCGAAATCCTGCAAGAAACCCGCGACATGGAAATGATTCGCGGCGGCTGTGTGCGCAAGGTGCTCGATCTGCTCGACGATCTGGCCGAGAACCGCAAGGAAGACTACGCCAAGGTGTGGGAACACTTCGGCCGCGTGCTGAAAGAAGGCGTCGGCGAAGATCAGGGCAACAAGGAACGCATCGCCAAGCTGCTGCGCTTCCGCACCACCACGGTCGATGAAGAATCGGTGACGCTGGCCGATTACGTCGGTCGCATGAAGGAAGGTCAGGACAAGATTTATTACCTGACCGCAGAGACGCTGGCTGCCGCCAAGGCCAGCCCGCACCTGGAAGCGCTGCGCAAGAAAGGCGTCGAAGTCATTCTGCTGGCCGATCGTGTCGACGAATGGCTGGTCGGCAACCTGTTCGAGTTCGACGGCAAATCGCTGGCCTCGGTCGCCAAGGGACAGGTTGATCTGGCCGCGATCAAGTCGCCGGAAGGTGAAGAGGCCGTCGATGCACCCAAGGCGGAAGAAGCTGCTCCGCTGCTGGAACGGATCAAGACCGCGCTCGGCGAACGCGCCAAGGATGTCCGCGCCAGCAACCGGCTGGTCGAATCGCCGGCCTGTCTGGTCGCCGACGAAGGCGATCTGAACGGCAATCTGGCGCGCATGTTGAAGTCGATGGGTCAGGCGGTACCGGAATCGACGCCGATTCTGGAAGTGAACCTCTCGCATGCGTTGATCAAGCGGCTGGAAGCGGAGGAAGGCGCGCGCTTCGACGAACTCGCCAGCCTGCTGATGGATCAGGCGGTATTGCTGGATGGCGGCCAACTGACTGACCCGGCTGGTTTCGTCAAGAGGATAAACGGCCTGCTGTTCGGCTGAACATTTCGCTCTATCCTTCGGGGCTGGCGACGGCGCATCGAATGCGCCATCGCCAGCCCCGATTCGTTTGAGGAGAGCGTTCATGCATCGCCGTGATTTTTTGCTTGCCACCGCCGCGCTTGCCGGTGCTTCCAGTCTGGGCGCCGCCCCGACCCTCATCAAGGCGCGGCCGAAAGTGGTCATCGTCGGCGCCGGTTTTGGCGGTGCTGCTTGCGCGCGTTACCTGAAGCTGTGGGAACCCCGCGTCGAGGTGACTCTGATCGAGCCGAATGTGCAGTTCGTCTCATGCCCGATGTCCAACACCGTCATCGCTGGCCTCAACCTTCTGAAAGACATCAGCTTTCCCTACCGTTATCTGAGGAAGGAAGTCGACCGCTTCGTGCCGGACACGGTGACCGCCATCGACCCGGTAAAGCGCAGTGTCAAGACCGCAGGTGGCGCCAGTTTCAGCTACGACCGGCTGGTGCTCGCGCCCGGAGTCGAACTGATGTTCGACAAGGTCGCGGGCTACGACGCAGCTGCGCAGAAAAAAGTCCAGCATGCCTGGAAGGCCGGCATCCAGACCGCCACCCTGCGTGCTCAACTGGAAGCCATGCCGGATGGCGGCGTGTTTGTGCTGTCGATGCCGATGGCGCCGTTCCGATGTCCGCCGGCGCCGTATGAGCGGGCCAGTCTGATCGCCAATTACTTCAAGAAAGCCAAGCCGCGCAGCAAGCTCATCCTGCTCGATGCCAACGACGACATCATTTCGAAGAAGACGTTGTTCACCACAGCCTGGAAAAAACACTACGGTTTTGGCACGCAGAACAGTCTGATCGAGTACCGGTCGAATAACCAGGCGACTGCCCTGGATGTGAAAGCGATGAAGATCAGCACCGAATTCGACGATGTGCGGGGCGATGTCATCAATCTGATTCCTCCCATGCGCGCCGCCGAGATCACCGGCCTGATCGGTGCCCGCACCGGTGACAACGGCACTTGGTGCCCGGTGGATTACCGCACGATGGAATCGACCGAAGTGCCCAATGTGCACATTCTCGGCGACTCGATTCTGTCGAACCTGTCGAAGGCCGGCGCTTTGGCCAACAACAGCGGCAAGTTGTGCGCGTCAGCGCTGGTGGAAATCTTCAACGGCCGCCAGCCCGACCCGGCACCGGTGGTCACCAGCACCTGTTATTCGGCCAGCAGCGACCATACCGCTTTCCATGTTGCCACCGTGTTCCGTTATCAGGCGGCTGACAACAACATGGAAGTGCAGCCAGGCAGCGGCGTATCTGCCGTGGAAAGCGAGAAGGAATTCACCATGATGCGCGGTTGGGCGAAGAACATCTGGGCTGATACCCTGGGCCTGCCGCCGGACTACCGGTTTACCAACCGGATTTGATGCGATTGGCCCGGGCGACCTACCAAGCCTGGGCGCCGAACATCATTTTGCGCGCGAACAGTGTTTTCAGCGGCGGTGCCAGATCGAGCAGGAGCAAGGCGGCGCCCCGTGCGTGCTTGAGCAGAAAGCGGTCATTCGAGAAGGATTCGACCAGGATGTCGGTCATCAGGCTGCCGCCGGCAATGTCGAACTGGCGGGTTTTTTCGTAGCGCCGGGTGGCGGCGGCTTCGCCCAGTTGCTGGCGTGGCGTGTCGAGCAGAGTTTCGGCGAGTTTCCAGGCATCGCGCAGGCCGAGGTTGAAGCCTTGGCCGGCGACCGGGTGCAACGTGTGCGCGGCGTTGCCGATGCGGACAATGCGCGGCGAAGTCGAGGCGGCGGCGAGCGCCAGTTTGAGTGGATATGCGGCTCGTCGGCTGGCGGCGAGAAATTGACCCTGGCGGTCGCCAAAGGCGGTTTGCAACTGCGCCAGAAATGCCGCGTCGGACAGCGCCAGCCTGCCTTCGAGCTGCGCGTTCGGTGTAGTCCAGACCAGCGCGTAATCGATGCCCAACGGCAACAGCGCAATCGGGCCGTCCGGCGTGAAACGCTCGAAGGCGCGCTGTTTGTGCGGCAGTTCGGTTCGCACCGTGCAGACGACGGCTGATTGGCCGTAATCCTTGTCCTCGCGGAGCGCCGCCGGCAGACTTTTGCCGCCTTCCGACAGGACCACCAAGCCGGCGGTGAGCATTTCCTCGCCACCGTTGTGTTGATAACCGACCATGCCGTAGCCAGCGGTCGCCTTGACTGCGGTGACGCGCGCACCGGTCAGAATGGTCGCGCCGCAATTGTTCATGCGCGCAGCCAGCGCAGCGTAAAGATCGCCATATTCAGCAACATAGCCGAGCGCCGACGCGCCGACATCGTCCGCGGTCAGCACGGCGCTGCCGAGGCCGCCACGTTGCGATACATGAATGCTTTCGATGGTCGTGGCGCGATTCGCCATCGCCTCCCAGACGCCGAGCCGTTGCAGAATCAGATGCGCGCCTTGCGACAAGGCAAGGGCGCGCGGGTCGGGCGCGGACAACTGCTGGCGTGCCTCAAGGACGACAACGCTCAGTCCCGAACCTTCCAGGCCAACGGCCAGCGCGGCACCGACCGGACCGCCGCCTACGATGGCGATATCAACGTGTTGCATGGCGCATGACCTCTTCAATGTCGGCGATCGATTTGGGGGCGGCTGCGGTCAGGACGTGGTGGCCATTTTCGGTGACCGCGACATCGTCTTCGATGCGAATGCCGATGTTCCAGAAGGCTTTCGGTACTTCTTCCGATGGGCGGATATACAGGCCGGGTTCAACGGTCAACGTCATGCCGGTTTGCAGGGCGCGCCATTCATTGTTGATCTTGTACTCGCCGACATCGTGCACATCCCGGCCCAGCCAGTGGCCGGTTTTGTGCATGTAGAACGGTTTGTAGGCTTCCTGCTCGATCAGACCGTCGAGTTCGCCATCCAGCAGTTTCAGATCGCGCAGGCCCTGGGTGAGGACGCGCAACGCGGTGTCATGCGGCGTATTCCAGGTGTTGCCCGGTTTCACCGCATCGATGGCGGCAAGTTGCGCGGCCAGCACGATTTCATAGATGTCGCGTTGTGGCGCGCTGAATCGGCCGTTGACCGGGAAACTGCGCGTGATGTCGGCGGCGTAACCTTGGTATTCGCCGGCGGCATCGATCAGCAATAAATCGCCGTCACGCAGTGGCTGGTCATTGGCGATGTAATGCAGCACGCACGCATTGGCGCCGCCGGCGACGATCGAAGTGTAGGCCGGCGCCTGGCAGCCGCCTTTGCGGAAGTGGTAGAGCAGTTCGGCTTCGATTTCCCATTCGCCCATGCCGGGTTTGCAGTTGCGTTGTACAGCCAGATGGCCGGCGGCGGAAATGTCGGCGGCGCGCTGCATCAGCGCGAGTTCGTGGGCGTCCTTGAACAGCCGCATTTCGTCGATGATGGCGCGTGCATCGAGCAGGGTTGCCGGCGCGCTGACGCCACTTCGGCCTTTCGCCCGCACCACATTCAGCCAACTCAGCATGCGTGCATCCCAGGCGGCGTCAAAGCCGATCGCGTAATGCAACGACGGCTGGTTTTCCAGCAGCTTGGGTAGCTCTTCGTCAAGCTTGTCGAAGGCGAAGGTGGCGTCGAAACGGTAAACATCGCGCGCTTCTTCAGGGCCGAAACGGAAACCGTCCCAGATTTCGCGTTCCATGTCTTTCTCGCGGCAGAACAGGATGTGTTTAGGCGGATTCTTGTCCGCATCGCCGGCGATCAGAACCAGCACCGCTTCAGGTTCCGGGAACGCGGTCAGGTAATGGAAATGGCTGTCATAGCGATACGGGAAGTGCGCATCGCGGTTACGAATGACTTCCGGCGCGGTGGCCAGAATCATCACGCCTTTGCCCATTTTTTCGATGACGCGCTCGCGGCGGGCGCGGTGGAGGGCGATATCGGGCAGGAGATCAGGTTGCATGATGGGCTCTCAAAAACGGTGTGCTTGCAGCACTCAACTCTTTATCCAGAGCATCCAAGCGTGCCGGGGTTCCCACATCTTCCCAGCGGCCGCAAAAATGCTCGCCGCTGACTCTGTGTTCAAGCATCGCGGCGGTCAGCAGCGGGGCGAGTTTGGCTTTGTTGCCAGGGATGAGGTCGGCAAACAAGGCTGGCTGGTAGCAGCCGATACCGGAAAAGGTGTACTTGCCGATGGCCTGCGTGGGTGGGGCGCTGATGCGTCCGTCCTGCAATACAAAATCGCCATTCGGGTGATGCGGCGGATTGTCGACCAGCACCAGATGCGCCAGTTCGCGCTTCGTGTTTGCCATCTCGGCCAGCACAGGTTGCAGCCGGGCATAGTCGAATTCAGCGTAGACATCGCCATTGGTGACCAGAAACGGCGCGTCGCCGAGCAAATCGCGTGCGTTGGCGATGCCGCCAGCGGTTTCCAGCGGTTCCGGTTCGCGCGAATACTGGATGCGGACGTCGAATGCCGAACCGTCTCCAAGGGCGTCTTCGATCTGCTGCCCCAAATGCGCATGGTTGATGACCAGATCGACGAATCCGGCGGCGCGCAAACGTTCAATCTGCCAGATGATGAGCGCTTTGCCACCGGCCATCAGCAAGGGTTTCGGTGTGTGGTCTGTCAACGGACGCATGCGCTCGCCGAAGCCGGCGGCGAGGATCATGGCCTTGAACGGGGAGGGGCGCATCAGAAGGTGTAGCCTGCTTCCGCTTGCTTGCCTTCAACGGCGTCGAGCAGGCGCAGAAAATCACCCAGTCCGTTGTAGCGGTTGCAGGCTTTGCGCAGATAGTCCATCACCAGTGGCATGTCCTTCAGATAGCCAGTCTTGCCGTCACGATGGCAAAGGCGGGCGAAGATGCCGAGCACTTTAATATGGCGCTGCACGCCCATCCATTCGAAATCGCGATAGAACTCGCCGAAATCAGCATGCACCGGCAAGCCGGCTTTGCGGGCGGCTTGCCAGTAGCGCACCAGCCAATCGAGCACACGGTCTTCGTCCCAGCGGATGTAGGCGTCCTTGTAGATCGAGGCGAGGTCGTAGGTGATCGGGCCATAAACCGCGTCCTGGAAGTCGAGTACACCGGGGTTTTCTGCGGTGGTCAGCATCAGGTTGCGCGAATGCCAATCGCGATGCACATAGACCTGCGGTTGCGCCAGATTGTTGGCCAGAATGCGCTGAAAGGTCTGGTCGAGCACGTTCTGCTGTTCGGCATCCAGTTGCAGATTCAGATGCCGATTCAGGTACCAATCCGGGAACAAGCGCATTTCGCGCATCAGCAATTCGGTATCGTAAGGCGGCAGTTCGCCAGACTGGCTGGCAAGTTGAATCTTGATCAGGCTGCTGTTGGCGTCGAGATAAAGCCGGTCGGCACAACCAGGATCCGCTTCCAGCGCGGTCAGATAGGTGGTGTCGCCAAAATCGGACAGCAGCAAAAAACCTTCCGCCAGATTTTCAGCCAGGACTTCCGGCGTATTGGCACCGGCGGCGCGGAACAGGCGGGCGACGTGCACGAAGGGCTTGCAATCTTCATGACTCGGCGGCGCGTCCATCACGATGAAATTGCCAGTTTCGCCAAAGGCACGGAAGTAGCGGCGAAAACTGGCATCGGCTGAAGCCGGTTGCAAATCGAGCAGGGGGGTGGGAAGAACCTTACGAATCCAGGCGGTCAAACGTTCCAGGCGTTCCAAAGCTATAATCCGTCGCTCAAAAAAACCCGCGAATTCTATCATTCCCCCCATGCCGCCCGCCGCGCCTCGTGCTGTTCCCCCCTTTGCGCGTCTGCTATTGCCCCTTTGCCTGACGGCGGCCTGCATCGATGCCTTTGCCGAGACAGGTGTTATTGAGCCGCCCGCGCAACTCAAAAGCAGTGCTCAGCTGACCCCGGCCGGCAAGGCCGTATCGCCTGGCCCAACCTATTTCGAAGCGGACAGCATCCAGGGACATGACCAGCGCGAACTGGTTGCCGAGGGTAAGGTGATGATGCATAACGCGAGTGAGCGGTTGCAGGCGGACTGGATTCGTTATGACACGGCTTCCGATCTCGCCGAGGCAAATGGAAATGTCATGTTCAATCGCGAGCAGGATTTGTTCCAGGGCAGTTCGTTGAAACTGAAGTTGGCGTCGCGACTTGGCGAGATGCGGGACGTGCGCTTCAAGCTACAAGGTCAAGATGCCAGAACGGTGCATGGTGAAGCTAAAAGTCTCGTTTTTGCCGGGC
This sequence comes from Betaproteobacteria bacterium, assembly GCA_020049245.1. GTDB lineage: Bacteria > Pseudomonadota > Gammaproteobacteria > Burkholderiales > Thiobacillaceae > PFJX01. The sequence goes on from JAIFLB010000050.1 coordinate 10,607, forward strand.
CTGATGTGTATCGGCTGAAGGAATCCTCATACACCACCTGTGCGCCTGACGATCCCGACTGGGAAATGAAGATGGAGGATTTGCAGCTTGATTTCGTCTCCAGTCTTGGTTCCGCGCGCAAGGTGAAGGTGAAGTTTCTGGATGTGCCGATTCTTTACACGCCCTGGATTGATTTTTCGTTGGATGACCGGCGCAAGAACGGTTTTCTGTCGCCGACCTATGGTGTTTCGGATGCCCGTGGCCTGGAGTTGATGATGCCGTGGTACTGGAATATCGCGCCCAACCGCGATGCCACCATCACACCGCGCCTGATGAGCCAGCGTGGATTGCAGATCGGTGGCGAATTCCGCTATCTGGAGCCCAAATACAGCGGGGAATTGGATGGGGAGTTCCTGCCGAACGATCAGGTGGCCGACCGAGACCGATATCGGTTTCGCTTCAGCCATCGGCAGACATTCGACGCCAATTGGTCCGGGTCGCTGAACTATGAAAATGTGTCGGACGATAGTTACTTCTCAAACCTGTCGAGCCAGGTCAATCTGACTTCACAGGTCAATCTGGCGCGCCAGGCCAACCTCGCTTACAACGGCGGTTGGTGGCAGGCGAGCGGAATGGTGCAGAGCTTCCAGACCTTGCAGGATCCTTCCGCCGCGCTGGTTGTTGAGCCATACAGCCGGCTACCGCAAGTGACGCTGACCGCGTCGCGTGATATCAACTGGGGCAAAGAGGGCATAGATCAGGGCGGATTTGGATCCGGCATGCGGTTTGATTTCAATAGTGATCTGGTTTACTTCGACCATCCCGGTGACAGCAAGATTCAGGGCGCGCGCGTGCATGCCAATCCCAGCCTCAGCTTTCCGATTCAAACCCCCTACTCGGTGGTGACGCCGCGGCTGGGTTGGTATCTCAGCCACTATGCGCTGGACGATTCAACACTGGGTCTGCCAGATAGCCTGGGCAATACCGGATTTGCCGATACCACCCGCAGTCTGCCGATGTTCAGCCTGGACTCCAGCCTGGTGCTTGAGCGCGACTGGCAGCTTCTGGGCAGGAACTTGACCCAGACGCTCGAACCACGGGCGTATTACGTATACATCCCGTATAAAGACCAGTCGAAGATCCCGGTTTTTGACAGCAGCTCACGTGACCTCTCGCTAGACCAGTTGTTTGGCGAGAACCAGTTCATCGGCGTTGACCGTATCAATGATGCCAATCAACTGACTCTGGCGGTGACGTCACGCGTGCTGGACTCCGATACTGGCGCTGAACGATTGCAGGTTACGCTGGGTCAGCGTTTTTACTTTGCCGACCAGCAGGTAACGCTAACCGGTCCGGCTATATCGGCAAAATCGACTGAACTGCTTGCGCAAGCCAGTGGACAGATCAACGCCAGATTGAGGTTGAACGCCGGCATTCAATACGATACCGGTGAGAGCGAATTGACCAAGGCCAACCTTGGCGGCGCCTGGCGTTATGGCCCGGGACGATTGGTCAACGCGGATTACCGTTACACCCGCGATTCACTGAATCAGATCGATGTCTCATTCCAGTGGCCGCTGGCCCCGAAATGGTACGGATTGGGCCGACTCAACTACTCGATCCGGGATGCGAGTCTGGTTGAAGGCCTGATTGGCTTTGAATACAACCCCGGCTGCTGGTCGCTGCGCGGTGTCGTGCAACAACTGGCGACGACCGAGGCGACTGCCACCAGCGCCTTTTTCCTGCAACTCGAATTGCGTGGTCTGACCAAGCTCGGCCCCAATCCGCTCGATGTCCTGAAACGGAGTATTACCGGCTATGCCAAAAGTAGCGAAATACCTGAATAAGTCGCGGCGAATCGCGGCGAGTATCCTGCTTGCAGTTGGTTGTACTTTCACCTGGCACGGTGGCGCCAACGCCGAGCCAATCGAGATTGATCGTGTCGTCGCGGTAGTCAACAACGCGGTGATCACCGAATTCGAACTGCAGACCCGGGTAAATCAGGTCATGGCTCAACTGGCCGGGCAAAAGACGGCACTGCCGCCGCGTCGCCAGCTGGAGAAACAAGTGCTTGAACGCATGATTTCCGAAAAGGCGTTGATGCAGGTGGCGGAAGACACCAACATCCGACTTGATGGATTGGCGCTCGATCGTCAGGTCGCCCGCATGGCCCAGGGCAGCAAAATGACGCCGGAAGGTTTTCGCAAAGCCCTGGAAGCAGAAGGCACCGATTTCAACGCTTTTCGCGAACAGATTCGCACCGAGATGACGATTTCGCGTTTGAAAGAACGCGAGGTGGATAGCCGGCTGGTGATTACCGATGCCGAAATCGACAACTTTCTGACCAATGCCTCCCAAGTCAAGGATCAAGTCGATGAGTTCAGGCTTGCGCATATCCTGGTGTTGACGCCCGAGGGCGCGAGTCCGGAAAAACTCGCCGAACTGAAGGAAAAAGCCGAAAAAGCCTTGCGCGAACTGAATGCCGGAGCCGATTTCGTGCAGGTTTCGGCCGCCTATTCCGATACCCAGAACGCGGTGCAGGGCGGCGCGCTGGGCTGGCGCAACGAAGGCCAGCTACCCAGTCTGTATTCTGCCGCGCTGCGTGACATGAAAGCGGGCGATGTGTCGCCGGTGTTGAAGAGCGGCAACGGTTTTCACATCCTCAAGCTGCTCGACAAGCGTGGCAAGAACGTCCAAACCGTGATCAAACAAACGCATGCCCGCCACATCCTGGTCAAAACCAACGAAGTGGTGAATGACAACGACGCAAAAAATCGGCTGCTGCAACTGAAAGAGCGCATCGAGAACGGCGCCAACTTTGCCGAGTTGGCCAAGTTGCATTCCGACGATCTTTCCGCCAATCGCGGTGGCGATCTCAACTGGCTCAATCCGGGTGATACCGTGCCCGAGTTCGAGCGTGCGATGGATGGTCTGCAACCGAATGAAGTCTCTTCGCCGGTGCAGTCTCAATTCGGCTGGCACTTGATCCAGGTGCTCGAACGGCGTGATCAGGACGTTACCGAAGAACGCAAGCGGATCGATGCGCGCCGCGCCATTCGCGAACGCAAGTCAGAAGAAGCGTTTGAGGATTGGGTGCGGCAGGTGCGTGACCGGGCCTATGTCGAGTACCGCCTGGAAGACTGAGCCAACTGGATGGCGATTGAAGCCAGCCTGATCTGGCAAAGCCGGCATGCGAGCCACCGTGACTGTTTGCTGGTGGCGGATAGCGCGCTCCTCGCCGATGGCCGATGGGCGCGTTCGGTGGCTGCGCTGCGTGGGGCAGACATGGCTGCAAACCGCAGTGCCGAACTCGATGCCACAGCCTGGTTGCAACCCGCCGGACAGGCAATCGCTGAAATTCCGATCAGCGCGTTTCGTTTGGCAACCACTCGTTTGGCAACCACTCATCTGGCGACCACTATTCCTACCCCAGGTCGTTTCTACCCGCGCTCGGCGTTTGTCAGTCTGGCGCAAAGCCCGCGCGACATGCGCCCCGCCCGCGTGCTGGAAGCGACTGAAGAATCGCTTCGGGTTGACGTCAACCATCCCTTGGCCGGCAACCCTGCAACGCTGACCTTCAGCGAGCAACCTCAGGAAGCAACGCGAGGCGTGCGGATGGTCGAACTGTTCGACGGTCCCGGCATGCAGGCGCCGGCGCAGTCGCTCGCAACGACCTACCTGTCGCCGCGCGGCATGCAGCGGCAGGACGCGGCGGCAGACGCCGTGTTCTATGCCCAGCCCCGCATGACGCATCACCTCGACGCCGTATGTCGGGCTGAAATCGGCGCGCTGTACGGCCGCTTCCTGCAACCCGGCCAACGCGTGCTGGATTTGATGAGCAGCTGGGCATCGCATCTGCCTGCCAACCCCGTGGACCTGAATCTCGCCGGGCTGGGCATGAATGCCGCCGAGCTGGACGCCAACCCGCGTTTATCCGAGCGTGTCGTGCAAGACCTCAATCTCGATGCGGAACTGCCCTGGCCGGCGGCAGAATTCGATGCCGTCCTCTGCACGGCCTCCATCGAATACCTGCTCGACCCGGTCGCGGTCACGGCGCAGGTTCGCCGCGTACTGAAACCGGGTGGCGTATTCATCGTCACCTTCTCCGACCGCTGGTTTCCCACCAAGGCAATTCAGGTCTGGAGCGAACTGCATCCGTTTGAGCGCTTGGGCCTGGTCCTCGGGCTGCTGCGCGATGCCGGATTCAGCGACCTGCACAGCGAGACCAGGCGCGGCCTGAAGCGGCCGGAAGATGACAAATACATCAACCAGCGGCTCTATTCCGACCCGTTGTTCGCCGCCTGGGGTGTTGCGCCGGGCTGACGAAGCCGGCGGGTGTGGCGGCAAGGTTGTAGGAGCGTCCGTTTACGGCGCGAGCGTCGAGGATCGGCCCGCAAGCGGCGCCTTCTACCACGCGGCCAACTGCCGGATTCAGGTTCAATCGCGCGGCGGCAACGTCCAGCGCAGATAGCGCAACCGCGTCATTCCTGCGGCATCCCGATCGATCCAGGCCAGATGCAGATTGCCGGCGGCATCCAGCGCAAGCGCCGGATCGCTCTGTGCTCCGGGGCCTGACGCCTCCGGCAAGGTGAAGTTTTCGCTGTAGTTTTGACTTGCGCCCGTTGCAGACAGTCGCGTCAGCCAGATATCCGCCGAACCGTCGCGATCGTCATCCCAGGCAATCACCAGATCGCCGCCGGCGTTGCCGGCCGCCGCCACATGCCATTGCGCGATGGCATCGCCGAAGCTGTCCTGCGCTTTCTGGTCCTTTTCGAAGCGCAGGCTGTCTTTGCCGGTGAGCGCGGCATAAACGTCATAACCGGAAAGGAAATCGCGTTTATCCAGCCAGGCCGCTGCGACGCGCTCGCCAAATGCCGCCAGCGCCGGCCGCATTGCACCGGTGCCGCGACCCAGATCGCCCGCCTGCTTGCCAGTCGGATTGCCGCTGATCCGGCTTGGCGTTGACCAGGTACTTGCTCCCGGATCGCTGCTGGAACTGCCGAAGATCACCGTATGGCCGTGGCGGCGATCTTCCCAGGCCAGCATCAGGCCGGGCGCGCTGGCGGCAAGAACCGGGAAGGTTTGATCATCGCTTGCCGGCGTCGTGTCGACCTGACGCGCCGCGCCAGTACGAAGCTGTTTGCCCTCGCCATGCAAAGGGGCATGAAACACGCGCCGCCAGCGGCCATCCGGCGCGCTCCAAGCGGCATGTGCGCCGAATTCGGGATGGCGGATTACCGCGCCCTGGCCGCCGCTTTCGGCCAGCCGGGTTGGCAGGCCAGGTCCGGCGCTATCGGCGATAGCGACATGAACGCCGCCGGCATCCTCCCAGATCAGCAAAAAGCGGTCTGCATCGAATGCGGCGATGGCCGGCTCGAAACACTCGCCTTGACCAAACGAAAACTCGCGAAAGCCAATCTCGCCGCCGCCTTTCAACGCCAGATAACACCCCGGCGCGCCGCTGCGGTTGTCCTCCCAAACCAGCGCCACGCTGGCACCGGAGACCGCCAGACTGTTGCGGCCGGATGCGTCCAGGTGATGGAACACACCGGCTTTGGCGGCAGCGATTTCATTCACGCTTTCCATGCTGTGCGCCGGCAAGACGACGCAAAACAACACGCTGAAAAAATACGCGCGCGCCATGCTCATGGCTTGCTCGCGAGAAACTCAAGCAAGGTTTGCTTCTGATAATGGCCGCCGCGCACATAGCGGTCGTAATCCTTGAAATCATCGACGGTCTTGAAGCCGGGAATCTTGGCGACGACCTTGCCTTCCGGCGTCATGAACACGAACAGCGGTGTCGCGAAAGCACCCAGACGCGTGCCCAGTTCGGCTTCGGTCAAGCGTTCACCGTTGGGCATGCGTAAGCGTTTGCCGCCTTCCGCATCGACGTAAATCAACACGTAGTGATCGGAAAAAAGCTGCTTCAGGCCTGGGTTGGAAAACGTCTTGCGATTGACATGGTCGCACCAGGCGCAGCCATAACGGCCGAAGTACAGCAGGATCGGCTTGGTCTCCGCCTTGGCCCGCGCCAGACCGGCGTCATGACTGACGAACGGGTAATCCGGCGGCGCATCGGCATGGGAGGCGGAAAGCGGTTGCAGCATCAATGCAAGCAGCAGAAAGACGTGATAAACAAGCGCGCGCATGGTTGTCTCCAAAGTTGGAGCGAATGTATCCCGCATATAGAAAAAAGGAACCGCACGCATGTACCAGACCGCCCGCATCGGCATCATTTCCATCAGCGACCGCGCCAGTACCGGCGTTTACGAAGACAAAGGCCTGCCGGCCCTGAAGGAATGGTTGACCGCCGCGCTGCACAACCCGATGGAATTCATCGAAAAACTGATTCCCGATGAGCAGCCGATCATCGAACAAACCCTGATCGAACTCGCCGCGCAATGCTGCCTGGTGTTGACCACTGGCGGCACTGGCCCGGCCCCGCGCGACGTCACCCCGGAAGCCACCCTGGCCGTTGCCGACAAGGTGTTGCCCGGATTCGGCGAAGCGATGCGCGCGGTGA
>JAIFLB010000097.1 GCA_020049245.1 Betaproteobacteria bacterium
GCCAGGCTGTTTACCTGGGCCGCGTAATGCTGCGTGAAGACGGTTCGTATGAAGTGTTCGGTCTCGCCCCGGCGCGGTGATTCCAAGGTGACGGTGCGAGTCACATAAGCGACGGGTTTGGCGACCTGCCAGACGCGGCAATCAGGTTGTGCATGGGGTTGTGCTTGCATTTGGCAAACCTCTTTTCGAGTGGATGCCGGGCAGTTTAGGTAACGGGGATTAATCGAGTCTTAAAGCCAGCGAATGCTGCCGAACAGGTTTCGACTGATTGGATGGCGATGTCGATGATCAATGCGCTGAAAATATTTTCAGATGATTCAAGAAACAGGGCAAAATCGCGCTCCCGGCAAACCCGGGTAGTAATTAAGTACCAAATAACAGGGCTGTAATTTGAACGGATTAGATTCAGCGATCCGAAAAACAATGACTTATGGGCGCCTCCAATAAACCCGTCTCACCAGTGAAGTCCGGTCGCCAGGTGTTTGATTACACTGGGTTCCGGCAGAAGTCTGAAAGACGAAACAGCGGTTTTTGGATGCGCCTGATGGATGGAGCGAGACAATGGTGAATTTATCTGGCATGCCGCATGCCCAAGCAAAACCAGCGGAGAACAGAATCAATATTTTGATGCGGACTCGCTACGATTCCGCGCTGACGCTGCTGAAGCCCCTGCTGAACAAACCGGATTCACTCAACGGCGCCAGCCTTTATCGCGCCATCAGCCAGTTGCAAAAAACCAATCCCGACTTGAGCGGTAATGAAATTGAAGCGCTGGTAACTTCCGTCATCCGAACTTTGCAACATCGTGGCGACAAGCATTGATCAGCTTGCTTGATCGCGATTGATTGGGCCAGATGAGGTGTGAATTGGCGTAATTTCCCGCCAGTCTTGCCCACGCTTAGAGGGTCGTGATCAGTTTTCCCTGCCGCACCAATTCGTCCAGATCGCTGGCCGGCATTGGGCGGGCCAGCAGGTAGCCTTGTCCCTCACCGACCCCCAAGGCACTGACTGTGGCGAGTTGCTGCTCTGTTTCAATTCCCTCTGCGACCAGTTCCATGCCGGCTTCGCGACACAGCGTGGCGACAGCCCGGACGATCGCGCCATCCTTGGCGTTGTCGTGCATGCCGCGCACGAATGAGCCATCCAGCTTGATTACGTCGAAAGGCAGATCGCGCAAATAGGACAAGGAAGAAAAGCCGGTACCGAAATCATCCAGCGCAACTCGGTAGCCCATCTGTTTGAACGTGTTCAGATGCGTTGCCGCATCCTGTTTGGCATTCATCAGGATGCCCTCGGTGACTTCCAGTTCGAATTGATCAGGTGATGCGCCGACTTGTCTGATGATGCCGTGTATCCAGTCGCACAGATCGCGACGCAGAATTTGGCGGCCGGACAGATTGAACGAGATGTGCAAATTCGGCCAACGCAGTGACTGGATTGCGGCCTGACGCAGCAATTGTTCGGTGAGTCGGTCGATCAGACCGGACTCTTCCGCAACCGGGATAAAACGTGCGGGTGAAATCCATTCATCACCATTTTGCCAACGCGCCAACGCCTCAACACCGACCATCATGCCGTCGGACAAGCGTATGCGTGGCTGGTAATGCAAGCGCAAGTCATTTTTGTCGAGCGCATCCCGCAGTCGCGTCTCGATATCGAGGAAATCGGCTGCGTTCTGCACCAGATCGCGACTGTAAAAGCCGATGGTGGCGCGGCCATCGAGTTTGGCGCGGTACATCGCGACGTCCGCATTCTTGATCAGTTCTTCCGGCTGGTTGCTGTCATGCGGGCAAAGTGACACACCAATACTGCCGGTAATGAAAAAACGCTGATTGCGGATAGCAAATGGGTGCTCAAGTTGTTTGAGGATTTCCTTCGCACATTTCGCGGCATCCACGACTGATTCGATGTTGGGTACGACAATGACGAATTCATCGCCACCGAAGCGTGAAACCATGATTTCTCCGGTACGGTACTCGCGCAGGCGCGCGGCCAAGGCGATCAGCAACTCATCGCCGAAAGTATGGCCATGCGTGTCATTCAGGTGCTTGAAGTGATCCAGATCGAGAAACAGTACGGCAAACTTATGCACATTTTCGCCATCGTGGACCAGTTCCTCGATGGTCTGGATCAACATGCGCCGATTCGGCAAATCGGTCAGAGGATCGTAATCAGCCAGCCGCTGTAGTCGCTGCTCATAAAGCACCTGTTCAGTCACATCCAGATTGGTCGATCGAACGCCTATCACCTTGCCACGATCATCACTCACGTCACTGCATAGATGGCTGATCCAGCGCACCTCGCCCTGGCTATTCAGAATTCGAATCCGCAAGACCTCCGGCAGGCCCTCGGTATGCATGCGATGAACGTGTTTTTTCCAGGGTTCGCGGTCATCTGGATGGATCAACTGATCCATAAAGTTCGGTTGCTGATAAAAAGCGGCAGGCGCAAAGCCAGTCAGTTGTTTGCAGGCTGGAGAAACGTACTCGTAGTGACCATCGATGCGGCGAAAGTAGGTAAATTCCTGAGCGAAATCTGCTACCGCGCGAAAAAGCAGGTTACGTTGCTTTACCTCTTCGCGCAGCGCAACAACCGAGGCCAGCAAGACGCCGATGCAAAAGCCCAGCAGGCTGGGAACGACGGCGAACTCGGGCTGAAATTTTTTTAGTACAAAGATCAATTGCAGGGCGAAAAAAAACCAGACGATCGCCAGTCCCAGCAAGGTGAAGCGAAGATAGATCCACCGATGCCGACGGACGAAGTTCAGTTGGTACATGGCGGTCGTTTCAGTTGAGCTTGACCACGTGTGCTTCGACAAATTTGAACCTGTCGCACTCAGCCAAGCCTGGCCTGCATAGTGTGAAAAAGCGACGTTGTGACCGCTTGTTCAGCATAAAACGCTTACGGGAATGTTCCGCTGAGGTCATTACATGATCCATTTTGAAATGCCTGGCTGGGTATTACGGCATATTCGGCTGCAAATGAAGAGGAAATTCAAGCTGCCTGGGGTCACGACTGCAGCGGAGACTATTTTCTCCACCAGGCAAACGGGACAAGGGCGGGAATCGTTTCATGCCAAGCGAATAGCGCCCAACTCAATCCAGACCAGCGTCGGAAACGGAAGTACGCTTGCTGCGCCGATGCGCGGATAAACACGCCGCCGGGTATAAAACCGAACTCCATCGACCATTTCGGATGCCTGGCAAAAGTTGGCCGCTTTGGCCCAACCACCAATGACATCGGCAGTGTAATCATGACGGACAAGCAATCCGGCGTCATTGACCAGAAAGGCTTGAAGACGTGAATGGGTCGGGATTTCATCGTCGAAACAGGCTGTCATTCGATCAAGCTTCGCCCCTGTAGATTTATCAGACACCCCGCGCGATTCAGCCAGCGTTACGCCAGGCACGTCCAGGATGAACGGAAAACTCAGGTAGTTCCAAAGGGCGTACCCGGCGAAGTAGAGAATGTCGAGTTTGTCCCATCGGACCAGCTTGTCGAGGCGAGAGAAACTGGCGCGCGGATTATCCCGCGCAGACACTACCCTATCGTTTTCATCCAATATTTGAACAGCAGTCGGAGTCCATACACCGCGCCATCCAGGGTGACAGAAATTGAGCAGAGTCACGCGCTTGGCATGTGGCTGCAGGGTTATTTGCAGTCCGCGTAAGGCAAGCGGCTGCATGTGCAGGGAGAAGGCCAGACCACCGGACGAAAAAGTGGCTTCGATGCTGTTGATGGCTTTCCAACGCTCACGACCACCGTGTGCGGTTATCACCTTTTCAAGCAAATCAACAGAGGTCATGGCAACACACCAAGATATCAGTCTGGTGTTCAGCCATCTCAGATAACTTCCGCATGCCATCCCAGCGGCGATAACCCATGCGCCAGCGCACGGCTATTCAACGCATCGAGGAACTGAGCCGGTCCTGCCGCATAGATATCGGTATGACTGAGGTCGGGATGATGTGCGAGGATGAATTCGGCGACGGCGACCGGACCGGAATCGATTTGTAGCGGCTGATAGACAAAATCATCGAGCGCATCGGTCCAGGCCCGGCAGAGATTGTCCTGGTAATGGCCAACGTCGTTGGCGGCCCAATAGAGATACATGTGCTCCGCAACTTCCAGCGACATGGCATGTTGAACCAGACTCTTGATCGGGGCGAAGCCGTCTTCCCAGGCGATGAACAAGATTGGCCGGCGTGAATCGAGTTTCATCACGAAATTGCCATGCGGGCCTTCGATGCGAACCAGATCTTCCTTGCGCAGACTATCGAATACCTTGCGCGAGAAACCACGATTGTCGCGCCTGACATGAACTTCGATATGGCGGTCCTCGCACGGGCAACTGGCAACGTAATACTCGCCTTCAGTGTTATCAATCGAAAGCGTGAGATGTTGTCCGGCCAGGAAGCGCAGGCGCTGGCTGCGCGGCGCGGTGAGGTGCAACGCGGCGATACCGTCGCCCAACATCTCCACCGCTTTCACTTTGGTCGTAATTTCCTGCTCGGGAATGTCGTTTGCGCCAGAAATCGTGGCTTCGATAACGACATCGGTAATCGCCGTGAATGAACACAGCAGAAAAGCGCCATTGTTCTTGTCCGACTCTTTGATGACGAAATCATGCGGATGCACTTTCTTCACCTGACCAGAAACCAGACGGGCTTTGCACTCACCGCAATTGCCGTTGCTACAGCCGTAATTGAGCGGAATACCGGCACGCAAGCCGGCTTCCAGAATGGTGTCGTTACCTTCAATAAAAAAATCGTGGCCTGACGGAAGTACGGTGACCTGGACGGACATGATGCGCATCACACTTTCTTGGGCCAGCAACGCTTCGGCTCGGGCGGCTTCGCTGGGTGCCGCGCCAAGCTCTCGTTTGAGCCAATGTTTAAGTCCGGCCACGGCATCCAGCGTCGCCGCGCCCCCGGTTTCCGCCACATCATTGAGCTTGTCGCCCATGAATCGCACGATTTCGTGGTAATGCAACAGCAACGTTTTTGCGGCGGCAAACTCTTTGCCCAATTCAAACAAACGTTCCGCCAGCACTTCTTTATCAGGCAAGGCGCGCTCATATACGCGCTTGCCGAAGGCTTTTTCCTTGATTTCCTGAACGCGGCGGAATTCACCATCATCTTCCCAGGTGACATGCGGAAACACGCGCAGCAGTTCATTCATATCGACCATGCCGTCGAA
>JAIFLB010000086.1 GCA_020049245.1 Betaproteobacteria bacterium
CCATGACGCGTTTGCCAATGTTCAGGATGATCACCACGGTGAACTGGTCATACGTCTCACTGCCCAGATTGAACTTGATGCGCAGATCGACTATCGGGACGATGACCCCGCGCAGGTTAATGACACCCTTGATGAACGGTGGCGCATTGGCAATCTTGGTGACCGCGTCGTAGCCCCTGATTTCCTGTACTTTCAGGATGTCGATGCCATATTCCTCGGCACCCAGGGTAAAGGTGAGATATTCACCTGAAGCGGTAATGCCCGCGCTTTCTTGGGAATCCATGATTACTCCTCTGGAGGCGATACAGGTTGGCAGCTCAATCGCCAATCCGATTGATCACGCGGCCATGCGCCGCCGGGTATGGGACAGCCCCATGCGGGTCACCGCCGTGACATCGATGATCATCGCCACCCGGCCATCGCCCATGATGGTGGCGCCGGACAGGCCGGGCACCTTGCGATAGTTGGCTTCCAGGCTCTTGATCACCACCTGTTGCTGGCCGAGCAACTCGTCTACAAAAAGAGCGGCCTTGCCCTCTTCCGCTTCCACCACCACCAACAACCCCTTGGTGATATCAGTCTCGCCATCCAGGCCGAAGGCTTCGGCAAGGGAAATCAGCGGCAGGTATTCACCCCGGATATGCACCATCCGGCTGTCGCCAGCCAAGGTGCGAATATCTTCCAGCCGTGGTTGCAGCGACTCGATGACGGTGGTGATCGGCACGATGAAGGTTTCCCCGCCGACGCCGACCGACATGCCATCCAGGATCGCCAGCGTCAGCGGCAGTCGAATCACCGTGCGGGTGCCAAAACCAGGCGACGATTCGAGTTCGACGCGGCCGCCGAGTCCTTCGATATTGCGCTTCACCACATCCATGCCGACGCCTCGGCCGGAAACGTCGGTGACCACATCGGCAGTGGAGAAACCGGGCGCGAAGATCAGTTGCCAGACGTCGTAATCCGAAATGCCGTCGCTTACCGGCAAACCTTTTTCTTTGGCTTTTTCCAGAATGCGGGCACGGTTGAGGCCGCCGCCATCGTCCATCACTTCGATCACCACATTGCCGCCCTGATGGCTGGCTTTCAGGGTCAAGGTGCCTTTCGGATTCTTGCCAGCGGCGATGCGTTTGTCCGGCGTCTCGATGCCGTGATCGAGGCTGTTGCGCACCAGATGCGTCAATGGATCGGTGATCTTCTCGATCAGCCCTTTGTCGAGTTCGGTGTTATCACCAATGGTCTTCATCTCGACCTGCTTGTTCAGCTTGCCGGCCAGATCGCGCACGACTCGCGGGAAACGCGAGAACACCATGCTCATCGGCAACATGCGAATGGACATCACCGATTCCTGCATGTCGCGCGTATTGCGCGACAGCAGATCAATGCCGGAGAGAATTTTTTCCGCCAGCGCCGGGTCCAGATTGCTTGCGGCTTCCGCCAACATGGCCTGGGTGATGACCAATTCGCCGACCAGGTTGATCAACTGGTCAACCTTTTCGACCGCGACCCGGATGCTGGTATCGGTGTTGGCGGCGGTGACGGTCTTGTCATTGTCGCGGCGACCGGATTTCGCGGTTTCAATGCTCGGGTCATCGGACAGACGACGACCGACAGTGCTCTGGCTCGGTTTCGTGGCTGGCTTGGCTGAACTGGCTACCGCGCCGGCAGCCTCGGCGGACATAACGGCGGGTTGACTGGAAAAGGGGGGCGGCGCGCTATTCCGGAGAATTCTCTCTGCGCCGGGTGCATCGTCGAACAAACCGAGCCCGCCCGGCGCATTGACGTAGATGCCATAGCCAATGCCTTCGATGGCGGCGGGACTATCGCCGGGGGCGACTTGCGCCAACACATTGACGGGCGAATCGGATGCAGCGGTTGAATCTGGCGCGCCTGGTGCATCGTCAAACAGACCAAAACCCTCGTCGTCGGCAACGCTGACCGGTACGACAAACGGTGACGGATCCGGCAGATCATCGAAAAATCCATAGCCGATCTCAACCGAATCTTCGGCGGGCGCCTCCGGCAGATCATCGAAGAAGCCGTAGGCCTCTTCTTCAACCTCAGGCTGGATCAGGATGTTTTCCGGCGCGCAGTAAAACGCCAGCGCATCCTTCAATTCACTATCGTCGGCCTGCGTCGTGAGCACCACAATCAAGTGGCCGTCGATGCCATCCGGCCGCTGCTTGATTTCCAGCGCGGCGATGTCACGCAGTCCTTCAAACAGGTTTTCCACCGACTCGGCGACCCGACTTTGATTGGCGGGCAGTTCACAACTCAAACGAATCTTGCGTACCGGCCCGGACACCGCGCTTTCCAACGGCATCTCAGGTTCTTGCAATGCCGCCGCCTCGCCGACAGCCAGCTGATTCAGGCGTGCGCATACGCTAGTAATGACCTCGGCATCTGCCTGCGGCCCACCCTGATGGTGTTCGAGTTGCGCGCGCAGAATGTCGCCAGCCTCAAGAAACGCATCCACCATCTCGGCCTGGAGCGGAATTTCTTCCTTGCGCAAACGGTCCAGCAGCGATTCCAGCACATGCGTGACGCTGGTCATGTCGGTAAAGCCGAAGGTGCCGCTCCCTCCCTTGATCGAGTGAGCCGCGCGAAAAATGGCGTTGAGATCCTCCAGCGAAGGATCATTCACATCCAGATTGAGAAGCAGGTTCTCCATACTCGCCAAGTGCTCCGAGGTTTCCTCGAAGAACACCTGGTAGAACTGGCTCATGTCGATGCTCATGGCGATACCCGCAGGCTAATGGATACTGATGAGTGGAGGGTGTGGCTGAATCCGGATGCGCTTGCAACCGGCACCTGAACATGAATCAGCCGATAACCTTTTTCACGACTTCGAGCAGTTTTTGAGGATCGAACGGCTTTACCAGCCAGCCTGTGGCCCCCGCCGCCTTGCCGGCCGCTTTCATTGCATCGCTGGACTCGGTGGTCAGCATCAGAATGGGTTTGCTGCGGTAATCCGGTAATCCCCGCAACGATTTGATCAGCGTCAGGCCATCCATCTTCGGCATGTTCTGGTCCGTCAACACCAGATCAGCCACCTTGCCTTTCGCTTTGTTAAGGCCATCTTCGCCATCCACCGCTTCAATCACGTCGTAGCCCGCACTTTTCAGGGTGAAGGCAACCATCTGACGGATGGAGGCCGAGTCATCGACGGTCAATACAGTTTTTCCCATAGCGCTTCCTCTTTTTCTCAGAACAATTCGATATCGCCCGAACTCATGCTTTCCTGCTTGACCGGATGGTTTCGATTCGAGTCCACAGTCACCTTTGCCCGCATTGCATCGCGCGCCTGCGACAAACCGCTGCCCAGATCCGGGCTTTTATCAATTTGATTCGCAATGACTTCAACCAATTGCGCCACGTTGTTGATGCGGCTCTGGGCGTGATCAATCAACTGGCTGCTCATATCCTGGAATTGCAACGCGGTGACCGCGGCATTGACTTCCACCGAAACCTGGCCCGCATGTTGGTTAATCTGATTCGCCAGATCGGCCATGTCATGGTTGATCTGGCCGATCCGGGTCATGGTGCTCTGCACGCGCTGTTTCGATTGCAGCGCAAAGTTCATGTCCAGCGAGGCGACCTCGTAGATTGAATCATGCGCAACCAGCATCGAAGTGTGAACGCCCTCCATGTGAGTACGTATCTGCTGCGAGAAATGATTGGTCCGTTGCGACAACGCGCGAACTTCGTCTGCGACCACCGCAAAACCCCGCCCCGCCTCACCGGCGCGAGCCGCTTCGATGGCGGCATTCAGCGCCAGAAGATTGGTCTGCTTCGAAATCGATTCGATCTCGCCCAGGATGTTGATGATGGTATTCACCTCTTTGTCGATCAAATCCATGGTTTCCACCAGACTCATCGCAATCTTGCTGGTGTTCACCGTGTTATCGACGAATGCTTCCATCGTTTTTGAGGTGTTGAGCACGAACTCGGAAAAACTGACGCGTTCTTCGCCTTGCTCCTGCGAGGTCATGTTCGCAACGATGGCGAGCGCCAGATCGCGCTGCGACTGGATGTGAAGATTCATTTCACCAAATCGCTGCACCAACTCCTGAATCGCATGGCTGAGTAAATCTTTCACCCGCTCCAGATCTGCGTTACTGGATTGGAACTGGGCCCTTTCTTCCTGCGCAAAATCTTTCATCAACAAGCCGAGCGCACTCCGTAACGGCGCCTCGCCAACTTGATGTGAATCCGCTTTTGCCTGGCCATCGCCGGCGCCTGAACCAAACACCACCACAATAATTGCCGCCACGGCGACCGCGAGCACCCGCCAGACAGGATCGGCAAACCATACGACCACCGCCACCACTAGGGCAACGATGATGACAAATGCAGCAAATTTCTTCGTGCTCAAGCTTTTCCCCGACATCAATGGCTGGTGAAAGTACAACGCCGATAACGGCTGGCAGGGCTGAAACTTTAGCCCGCGCTGAACGAAAAAAAGCCGGCGGGTGGTTAAACCCGCCGGCTTTGAGCGTCAGAAAGTGAAATCAGATCAGGCGGCAACTCCAGCCAGCATCTTCTGCAATTCGCCAGACTGGTAAAGATCACGGGTGATATCTGCGCCACCGATGAACTGACCATTGATAACCAGCAGATTCACCGAAAACAGATCGGCGACCCCACAAGCGCGCAAGATGTTAGCGGTATTGGCCGAATAGCCACACTGCGGAAATTGCGGCGTGCCTTTCATATACAGCACAACCGGATGAGTGGTGACTTGTTCGTGGATGAGTTTCTGAATGTCCATGCTGACCTCTTAAGTTGACTAAATCTGTCGGGAATTATAAGGGCTTCGGACGCAACGTCAAGATCACACCCGACTGTCACGCTCAACGTCGCGCTCAACTTCACGTTCAAGGCACCGGATCGTGGCCGCCAGGATGCCAGGGATGGCAACGTGAAATCCGCCGGATCGCCAGCCAGCTGCCCTTGATGGCGCCATGCTTTTCCACTGCCTCGCGGGCGAAATGCGAACAGGTTGGCGTGAAACGGCATTGATTGCCCATGTAGGGCGACAAAACCAGTTGGTAAAAGCGGATCAAGCCGATCAACAGATGCTGCAAGGGGTTCATTAAATACTTTCAGTCCAGAACTCAACGTGCATAGCGGGGCGCAATGCGTTCCGCTTTTTTCAGATCATCCGGCGTATTGAGGTTTAGAAAGGCATACGGATCGTCGCCAAAGTAAATCGTTTCACTCGCGTGCCTGGCTTGCCATGCTTGCACCTGGCGACCACCTGCGCGGACGAACTCAGCCAAATCCGGGATGAGGTCGCGATGCACCAGCATGACCGCGAATTGGGTGCCGGTTTCGTCGGCGGCGCGGGCCAGGCGAACATCGCTGGCGATGGCGTGGTCATGTAACTGCATGACCAGATCGAGCGGCAGGAAAGGGGTATCACAAGGCACGCTGAGCAACCATTCCTGCTGGGCAGTGCGGGCGGCTGAAAGCAGACCCGCCAGCGGACCGGGATAGTCAGGCAGATAGTCCGGCACGACGGTATGCCCGATTGCCGCATAGCGTGTCAGGTTACGGTTTGCATTGATCAAAATCTCGGCCGCATGGCCAGTCAGCCGTTCCGCCACCCAAGCCGCAAGCGGCCGCCGGGCCAGCTCGATCAAACCCTTGTCTTCACCACTGAAACGGCGCGCCAGGCCACCAGCCAGGATGACTGCGCTGACTGGCCGAGCTTCAGAGTTGGCCAGATTCATGATGCTCAAGACGGTAGACCTGCATTTTCTGACGCGGCCGAAAACCTTGCCAAACAACGTTGTCACCCTGCTGGGCAGTCAGTTTGGCATCAGCGCGTGCCACCAGCTTCAGCGTCCACGGACAGTCCACCCGCGTTGGCGCCTTCAGGTGCAGGCGCAACATGGTTTGCATGGCCGGATCAACTTCGGCATTCAAACAAGCGCCCGCAGGTAACTGACTTGCCAACTCGGCAATCAGCGGACGGTAAGCCCAACCCGATTCCACCCAGGGGCGGAACAGCGATGCAATCAAAGCCCAAAACAGAATCATGCCGGTAGCCCAGACCAGAATCGGGCGGATTTTGGCGCGCGGAAACAACGGGATCGCAATGAACCAGATCAATGTCGCCAACGCCGCAAAACCATAGGTCGCGGACCCGACAGAACCCGGCGTGTAATTTGGAACCAGACGCGCCATGTGACGGGCGATCGTGGTTGGAAAACCCCATTCAAGCGCCGCAAAATAGACCCACAGCGCAAGCAGGAAACAGGCAAAGAACAACACACCAAACCAATAGAACGCCTGCGCCGCACCGCGCCGCAAGTTCTCCAGGCCATAGGCAGACAACAGGGCAAGCGGCAGCAAGACCGGCAGCAAAGCCCCATCGCGAGTCCATGCCGGAATTAATGCCGCCATCAAAAGCACGCCCACCGCGATCAATGGCAGATGCAATTCGGTG
The DNA here is from genome assembly GCA_020049245.1 of Betaproteobacteria bacterium. Taxonomy (GTDB): domain Bacteria; phylum Pseudomonadota; class Gammaproteobacteria; order Burkholderiales; family Thiobacillaceae; genus PFJX01. The sequence continues at coordinate 6,452 of JAIFLB010000086.1, forward strand.
GTTCGCATCAAGCGCCGATGCGCATGCCAAACCCCCGCCAATGCCAATGGCCAAAGCGGCCAGGTAAACCAGGGCAACTCGGAAAAGGCGCTTTGCGGCATCCGCGCGTTAGCAAACTGAGCCAACCCATGCCATTGCCACCAGCGGCCCAGATTGCCCGTAGCCAGCAAAATAAGCATGCCCAGAGTGATCAACCCCGACGCCAGCAAGACGCCATGCAACAGGGTTTTTCGGCTGGCACGATCCCTTCCAGCCGGCGACAGCAGCGAAAGCAGGATGATTGCCAGGCCGGCGATCAAGTCCAGGATACCGCGCAATCCGAGCGTCAACATCGCCAGCGCCAGGCCAATCGCCCACATACCGCCGGCAGAATGACGCCTAGCCGCAGTCATGCCCGCAGTCACGCCATAAAGCAGCGCCGCCCAGGCGGCCATCAACGCCGTTTCCGGCAACAAGGCATGCGCATGCAACATCATGCCGAATCCGCCGACCAGCGAAATCACGGCTGCCGAACCGAATCCAGGACCGAACTGCGCTCGCGCGGCAAGTCCACTAAAAAGGAGTGCAATACAGATAAAGACACCGCTGGCGAGGCGCGCCGCGCTCTGCACATCACCGCCTGCCACGTCGAATTTGATCGCGGCACCCGCAACCAGCGTGTAAAGCGGCGCCGGGGTTGACCAGAATGAGGTCAGTCCCTCAAGCCAATCAAGAATAGGCGCCAGCGTTAACGCCTCTTCAGCCTTCCATGCATCACGCCCGAACAAGCCAAACATTGCCCAGAAAATGAGCAGCAGAATCAGCCAAGGCAGCTTATTGAGGGGAGTCGGATTCATCGAGATACGGCAAACGAAGCGGCAAACAAAACGGCAAACGAATGGCAAGCACGGAACAAGTCATCATGTTCGATTTGTAAAACAAAAAAGGCAGCCAGAGGCTGCCTTTTTTGTAGCTGCATCAAACTTACTTCTTGCCGATGCTGTATTTCTGGCGGAATTTCTCAACACGGCCCGCAGTATCCACAATCTTCTGCTTGCCCGTATAGAACGGGTGGCATGCTGAGCAAACCTCAACATGCAGCGGCTTGTTCATCGTGGAACGGGTGGTGAAGCTATTACCGCAACTGCAAGTTACGGCAATTTCGTTGTACTCGGGGTGGATGCCTGCTTTCATATCGCGCTACCTGGGTCGGAACCTGGAAAGCGCGGGATTATCCATAAAAAGCACTGGTCAGGCAAACGATTAGCGTGAAATAACCCGTAGGTTGGGCAAAGCGTAGCGTGCCCAACAGCATAAGTGGACAAGTTGGCTTTTATGATCAGGGGTGTCGCGCCCTCGCATCATGGAAATTAGCGCAAATCCGCCAGCAATCGATCAATTGCCCGCTGCGATTGCTGAGCATAAGCCTCGCCAAACAGGTTGAAGTGATTCAATAAATGATAGAGCTGATACAACCACTTGCGGACCGCGTATCCCTGATCGAGCGGCCATGCCGCCTGATATGCGTCGTAAAAAGCAGCAGGAAAACCGCCGAACAATTCCGTCATCGCCAGATCGGTCTCACGATCGCCATAGTAAACAGCGGGATCGAAAAGCACCGGCACAGCCGCGCAAAACCCAACGTTTCCACTCCACAAATCGCCATGCAACAAACTGGCTTGCGGCTGATAACCCTGGAAAAACTCACCAAGACGGGAAAGCAGGCGATCAGCATCATTCAACAGCCGCATCGGCGCACCATTGCGCGCAGCCAGTTCAAGTTGCGGCTGCAAACGCTGATCACGGTAGAACTCAACCCAATCAAGCACCACCGAATTGCGCTGTGGCGTACTGCCAATGGTGTTATCGCGATGCCAGCCAAATGCGTGCCACGATTTGCGATGCAAGCGGGCCAGCTGCTCGCCGAGTTGGACCCAAGCCGGGTTGCCCGCGCGCCCCAGATCCAGCCACTCAATCACCAGAAAACTCTGATCCGCCGCCACACCGTGGGTCAAAGGCCAGGGAACCCTCACCGCCTCAGCAGCAGCCAACTCAGCCAGGCCAGCGGCCTCGGCTTCAAACATGCTCAAACGAGCCGCCTGGTTGAGCTTGACGAAGAAGCGCCGACCATCCTGACCCCGCAACACCAGGCTGCGGTTGATGCAGCCACCAGCCGAATCAAGCTGACCGGCAATCCGGAACGGCTTGCCGGAAGCCGCTGAAATTGCGCTGGCAATGTCAGCCAGCAGCGGAGCAGTCACACCAATGCTTTGGACTCGCGCGAAGCACCCGCCTCATCCATCCGACGCAGATAACTGTTCCAGTAAAACTCCTGCTTGGCGCCCAGATCGTAGAGGTAATCCCAGGAATAGATGCCCGAATCATGATTATCGGAAAACACCAGAACCACAGCATATTGGCCAACCGGCTCAATCGCCTTGATCTCGATATTCTTCTTGCCAACCTGCAGCACTTCCTGCCCCGGACCATGCCCACGCACCTCCGCCGACGGCGAGAAAACGCGCAAATATTCATACGGCAAATTGAAACGACTGCCATCGTTGAAAGCCACTTCCATGACTTTGGACTGCTGATGCAGCTTGATCTCGGTAGGGATCGGGGAATTCGGGTTAAGGCCGCTCATGGATGAATCCTCTATTAGCGTTCGATGATGGAACGCTAGTGTGCCAGTCCAGCAAACGCGGAACAAGTCCGACTGAAATAGTCGGGAATTCAAACCCCCATGCCACACCGACTCCAACCCTCTGTTTCCTTGACGAATAGCCGGAATCTCTATTTAATGCGCGGCTTCTTTGGTCGGGTTCCCCGGTCTCAGACGTGGCCAGATAGCTCAGTTGGTAGAGCAGCGGATTGAAAATCCGCGTGTCGACGGTTCGATTCCGCCTCTGGCCACCACTTACAA
>JAIFLB010000077.1 GCA_020049245.1 Betaproteobacteria bacterium
GCAGGATTCGACTCGGCGGCGCCAACGCAGTCATGGCAACCGGCTTTGCCAGCCTGGTTTTTCTGCTCGCCTTCGCCATTCCAATCATCCAATTGTTGATCTGGACCAGCGACATCATGGCCAACGATCTGGATGCACGTTATTTCGATTTCGCCTGGCATTCCCTGCTGCTTGCCGGTCTGGGCGCATTGCTGGTAGTCAGTCTGGCGCTGGCGCTGGGTTATGCGCAGCGTTTACAGCCAACGCCCGGCATGCAACTCACCGCGCGCCTGGCCACCCTCGGCTATGCCTTGCCGGGCGCGGTATTGGCAGTGGGTTTCTATATTCCGGTCGCCGGCATCGACAACCTGATCATCGACACCTGGCGCGACTGGACCCGGCAGGAAATCGGCCAGGTTTTCGGGGGCACCCTGTTCGTCATGCTGCTGGCGGTCGAGACCGGCCTCGCCCGGATTACCAAAACCATGGATGAAGCCGCCCAGGTGCTCGGCACCACAGGCATGAAACGGCTGTTTCGGGTGCATTTGCCGATGTTGCGGGCGCCACTGCTGGCCGCCACCGCACTGGCCTTCGTCGACATCATGAAAGAACTGCCGATTACCCTGATGACCCGCCCATTCGGCTGGGACACCCTGGCTACCCGCGTCTTCGAGATGACTTCCGAAGGCGAGTGGGAACGCGCCGCGCTGCCCGCCGTCGCAATCTGTCTGGTTGGCCTGCTGCCCATCTTTTTTCTGGTGAAACACAGCGATGCTCGCACTTGAACATGTCGCCCAGTCGTATGGGGCAAAGCCGATCCTGTCGGACGTCTCGTTCGTCCTCTCGCCCGGCCAGATCGGTTGTCTGCTCGGCCCCTCGGGTTGCGGCAAAACCACCGCGCTGCGGCTGATCGCCGGCTTCGAGCAGCTTTCCGCCGGCGAGATTCGCATCGGCGCCGAAATCGTCAGCGCATTTGCCAACGGTCGCGGCCATAGCCTGCTGCCGGAACAACGCCGGGTTGGCCTGGTGTTTCAGGATTACGCCCTGTTTCCGCATCTCAGCGTCGCAAAGAATGTCGCCTTCGGCCTCTCCGCCTTGCCGGCCACCGACCGCCGCATGCGCGTCGCCGAGATGCTTGATCTGGTCGGTCTCAGCCACGAAGCCGAAGCCTATCCGCACCAGCTTTCCGGCGGCCAGCAACAGCGCGTCGCCCTCGCCCGCGCGCTGGCGCCTCGGCCTCGCCTGTTGTTGCTGGATGAACCGTTCTCCAATCTGGACGTGGAACTGCGCGAAAAACTGTCGCTGGAAGTGCGCGACATCCTGAAGCAGGAAGCCATCACCGCCCTGCTGGTCACCCACGACCAGCACGAAGCGTTCGCCATGGCCGACATCATCGGCGTCATGAACAAAGGCGTCATCCAGCAATGGGACACGCCTTACAACCTCTATCACCAGCCGATCAACCGCTTCGTCGCCGACTTCATCGGCCAGGGTGTGCTGTTGCGCGGCAACGTGCTGAACAGCCGCCAGGTGGAAATTGCACTTGGCGTACTGGAAGGCAAGGTCGACGGCGAATGCAGCGAGGAAGGCGGCTGCGTCAAATGCGACAAGGGTTGCCAGGTCGACGTCCTGATCCGCCCAGACGACATCATTCACGACGACAACAGCCTGCTGATGGCCGAAGTCGAACGCAAAGCCTTCCGTGGCGCAGACTTCCTCTACACACTGAAACTTCCCGGCGGCGGCAACGTTCTGGTGCAGGTTGATTCACACCACAACCATGCCATCGGCGAACGAATCGGCATTCGCCTTGGCATTGACCATGTTGTCGCCTTCCGAAAGTAGCTCGGACGAGCTGCCGCCACTCATTGCCGGGCTGCTGAATCCGACTGCGTATCCGCATGCCGCCGCCACGCCGCGACTGATTGAAACGCATATTTCCTGGGTCATTCTGGCCGGCGAGTTCGCCTACAAGATCAAAAAACCGCTCAATTTCGGGTTTCTCGACTTTTCCAGCCTCGCCAAGCGGCACCACTTCTGTGAAGAAGAAATCCGCCTCAACGCGCGCCTGGCGCCGGATATTTACCTGGCGGTCGTCGCAATCAGCGGCACGCCGGAAGAACCCCGCTTTGATCCCAGCCTCGAAGCCGCCGGCCCGGTGATCGAATGGGCCGTCAAAATGCGCGCCTTCCCGGCCGATGCCACGCTGGACCGGGAAGCCGAAGTCAGTGCAGAGCAGATCGACGCGATTGCCGAATGCATCGCTGAATTTCATGCCGGCATTGTCAGTGCACCGACCAGTTCGGCATACGGCGAGCCGGACAAGGTGGTCGCACCGGTTGCGGCCAACTTTGAACAACTCCGCAAGCTGCTGCCGTTCGATCAAGACAGTCAGCTAAACAGTCAGCTAAAGCCGCTGCTGGACCGGCTGCAAACCTGGAGCGAAAACGAAGGCCAACGCCTGCAACCGCATTTTGCCGCGCGCAAGGCCGGCGGCTTCATCCGCGAATGCCACGGCGACCTGCATCTGGGCAACATCGCCTGGGTGAATGACAAACCGCTGGTTTTCGATGCACTGGAATTCAATCCGGCGCTGAACCATATCGACGTCATCAACGAAATTGCCTTCCTCAGCATGGACCTGCGGCATCGCGGCCGCACCGATCTGGCCTGGCGGCTGCTCGACGGCTACCTGGCGCAGACCGGCGATTTCGCTGGCCTGCAAGCCCTGCCCTATTACCAGGTCTATCGCGCCATGGTGCGCGCCAAGGTGAGCGCAATCCTGGCCACCGAACACCCGGAGCATGCAGATATCAACGCCTGCCTGAGCTACCTCCAACTCGCCGACCGTCTGGCGCATGACCGCCATCCGGCGCTGTTGCTGATGCATGGCGTTTCCGGCTCGGGCAAAACCTGGCTGTCGCAACAACTGCTGCAACAACTCGGCGGCATCCGCCTGCGTTCCGATGTCACGCGCAAGCGCCTGTTCGGCCTGAAACCGTTGCAGGACAGCGCCACTATCCCGGGCGGCATCTATACACGGGAAGCCAGCGCTCGCACGCTCGCCACGCTGGTGAAAGATGCGCGCGGCCTGCTCGCCGCCGGCTTTCTGGTCATCGTCGATGCCACCTTCATGCATCGCCGCTGGCGCGCGCCATTTCAGGCATTGGCGGCGGAACTGCAGGTGAACTGGCGGATTGTTTCGCTCGCGGCGCCAACCGACGTGCTGCAAGCTCGCATTGCGCAACGCCAGCTGCAAGGCACGGATGCTTCGGAAGCCGGGCTTGCGGTGCTCGAATCGCAATTAGCCAATCTGGAACCGTTCGACGCGGATGAAGCATCGCATGTGATCGATTTACAGGGTGACTGGACAGTGGCGGAGGCGATATCCCGATCGCGTGACGCGCTTGCCGGAAAGGCGTGACCGAAATCGAGCCAACGAAAGGGGACGCCGTGCGCACCGACCCTAAAATCGAATCTCTTGCAGCAACAATTCGCGCAATTTAAGCGCCAGCAGGCGCGTTTCGTGATCCCAGCTCAAGCTGTAGCCAAGCCGTTTTTCCACCCATTTTTCAAATGAATGGCGCGGCGCAATGCCTAACCGGCCATCGTGGAATTCCACCGGTTTATCCGGGTTTCCGCCCCAGGACACTTCATGAATGCTTTCCCGCCGACAGAGATAAATGCGCAACCATCGTCCGGAAACCAGTTTGACCCGCAAAGCCAGCACCCCGGCGATCTCCGACAAAGGAAACTCGGGCGACTGGCGCATCAGGCTATCGGAGGTCCAGACCGATTCACCCAGCGAGGACTGAAACCAGTGATCGAACACCGCCAGTACATTGGTTTCAAAACCCAGTCCCTGATTGACACTCTGGTCGTCGAGACAAAGGCTGGCGCCATCGGCATGGAACTCCTGCATCAACCACGCACCCAGCTCGGGCCAGGCCGACACGATATTGCCATGGCGTTGCAACATCTGCCTGGCGTTGTCGAAGCGATGCGTCAGCCCGTCGATTATCCGCATGCGTTGGCGGGTTTGAAAATCAGTCATCGACATCGCATGGTTACGCACCTGTTGCGATGCCAGCGACAGCTTGCCGAGCGATAGCTGGCGCGGACCCTTGTGGTGGCAGGCCACCAGCGCACTCAACGCGCCACCGATGACGAGCGGGAATGAAAGCGAAGCGCAAACACCCATATTGGCCAGATAAACGCGATGAATTGGCGACACGCTGCGCAGATCGGAATAGGTTAGATCGGGCAGTGCGCTTTCCCGCGACAGCAGCGCCACCGGATCGGCGGAGGCATCCGGAATCAAACGCCAGGGATTCTGCCTGTACAACGTGCGCGCAATCTGCGGGATGTCGCTGGCCGGAAAACGTAGCCCAAGATAACTGCCATACACCTCGCCGGTGCGCGCTTCAGCAATGACCTCACCGTCGCCGTCGTCGCGGAACATGTACAGCATGACGCGCTGGAATCCGGTGATCTCGGCGATTTGCTCGACCAGCGCATGCTGGGCTGCGCTCACGGCGGCTTGATCCGCCAGTGTCTGGGCAATCGAAAAGACCTGGCCGGAAGGCAAAGCATCCGACACATGTTCGAGCAACTCCAGCGTCATGCCGCCGTCCACATTGCGACTCACAACCAGATCGAACGCCTGCATCGACCTGCCTTGCATCGCCGGCATCACGTTGGCAACGACCAGACGGCTGCCCGCCGCCGCCGCCAACTTCTGCACCGGCAGCGCCAGTACTTCAGGCAACGGCTGATCGATCCAGTCATCCGGCGCGCCGCCCAGCCACTCGGCGATGTTGGCGGAGACATGACTGATCAGGCCGCCGGCATCGATCACCAATAAACAACCATGCGGCAGGATGGCGCCGGAAAGATGCAACTGCTCTGATTCGCAGGAAGCCAGGAAGTGATCAACCATTTTTTTCAGCCATCAAGTTCACCCCTGTGATACGCCACGCGCAATCAGATCCTCGAAGGCGACCGCTTCCAGCGGTCGCGACAGCAGAAAACCTTGCGCCGCATTGCAGCCATGTTCGGTCAGCCAGGCAAGTTGAACATCCGTTTCAACGCCTTCCGCCACGGTGTGCAGCTCCAGCGCCTGCGCGAGGGCCAGCACGGCGCGGGCGATGGCTTCATCTTCCTTGCCCTGGCCGAGTCCATCGAC
>JAIFLB010000024.1 GCA_020049245.1 Betaproteobacteria bacterium
GTTCAGGTAGCCCAGCAGCTCCAGCGCGGGCCAGCGCACGCCCGTGGGGTCTTGCAGCGCCGTCTGTGCGTCGTCGATGATGGATTGCGCGGTGGTGGGCATGGTGTTGCCTCAGATCAATTCAGCACCACTTCACGCGAGCGCGCGGAACCTGGTTCGTGTGGCCGCGGTACACAGCGGCCGCGCGGCTATCGGTGCCCCGCTCAAACATCGAACGACTCAGCGCAGCCAGATCTGGCTGGGAAAAGGCTGCGCCGGGCGTCATCAACAGCAAGGCTTTCGCGCCCTCCGCAATGACCTCCAGATACTGATTGGCCAGGTGGTTCGGGATGCCGGTCGCCGTCAGCGTAGGAATCAGAGACGCCTGAACCTGAATGGACTCACCAGCCGGGAAGGCTCCCACCAGGCTGTAAGAGAGCAAGTCCCGAGAAATCAAGCCCTGGGCGCCCTGCGGGTGCTGGGTCCAATCGCTGGCACGCTGGCGGTAATTTTGAATCGGCAGATCTTTGCCATTCACCGTGGCCCGCTCAAGCCGGTGCAGTTCGGTCTGGGCAGGCAAATCAAAAACGTACTCAACGCCCGAGCCTTCGGTGGTGGTGCTGACATCCATCCATTCCATCCAGGCGCGCGTGCGTCGGAAAAACTCACGCGAAGCCCGGCACAGCGCCTGCCGCACCAGCGGGTCCGGCGCGCCAGGGGCGTGCACCATCACGTCAGGAAACCACAAGTCCCATGCCGCCATACCCCGCTACCTCACTTCGCAGCGGCCGCACGCGCCCGCGCATTGCTCTTGGCGGCCTTGTCTGGCGCCGCCTTGGGCGGCGTCTCAGCCTCCACCGGCATCGCGTCTGGGTTGCCCTCGTCATCATCCAGATCCAGATCGTCGTCTGACTTGAGCGAAGACTCGCGGCCGTCTGGCGCATCGTCCAGATCCGAGTCAGGCCGGGCAAGCGCGAGCGCAAAGTCGTAATCCTCGGCATTCACCGGGAAGAAATTCTCCGTGCGCAGCAAGTGCTTGACCGTCTCCACGTGCTCGATCTCGCACTCCAGCAGACCATCCTGGCCTGGCGCAAACGTGTACGCCTTGCGATCCTGGCCCAAAACAACCACCCCGCCATCGCGGCGCGGCTGAATCGATGTTTGCAACTTCATGTCTCGTCACTCCAAAAAGAAAGGGGGAGTCGAGCCTCCCCCTTGTTCGCAGAAGACGCTGGGCCAGCGCCCACAATGCGGCGAGTTCGAATCAGGCGCCGCGGTAATGCAGCGTCAGGCCCACCGATCCGGCCGCCTTGGTGGCAGAAGCCGCGGTGAACAGCACGCCGATCACCCGGTCCACGTCAGCCTTGGCCAGGCGCATGATCTGAGTCGTCACCAAATGCACGGCGGTGCCGGTCTGGCTGGCCGTCACGCCCGTGGCCAGCGTCGTGGCCAGGGCGGTTCCGCCCACGTTCATCACGCCAATCGAGGCAACGATCGTTGGCGTTCCGTTGGTGTCCAGATCGTCAGAGTCGTAGGTGATCCCCACCAGCTCGCAGCCAGCCGGGAGGATGGTCACGCCACCGGCGTCGTTGAGGTCGAGATCGCCGGGCACAAGAGCCACCTGATCGCGCTGAGCAACTGTCTCGGCGCCGGCGGGGAAGATCGTGGGGGCCTGGCCAATCAGCCGGGCGTTTTTGTTCGTGAAAGGCATATTGCTTCTCCTGTTTGGTTTGGTCGACTGGCAGCGTCAGCTATCAGCGCGATGCGGCAGCGGTGTCCAGCGAGAACACGCCGAAATCCTGCGGGCCGGCCGGGGTGGAAAAAGTCACCTTCTTCACCCCAAAAATGGACGAAGTGGAGATGATCACCTTGTCGCCGTTGTCGCGCTTCTCTTCGTGCCAGTCGAAGCGCATGTTGGTGCCCGGCGAGCCGAAGGCCACCACCGCAGCCTGCGAGCCCAGGAACAGCGCGCGAGCAGCTTCCACGTTGGCGCCGGCGCCCGCGTTGTTGAAGCGAATCACGTTGCGGTGGCTGTGCAGAATCACGCCGCGGTACATGCCCAAAGAGCCCTTGAAAATCGGGTTCTTGCGACCCTCGGCGCCCGCTGCGGATTTCTGAATATCCAGCCACTGGCCGGTCGCCGTCGATGCGCGGAGATCGTCTTCCTGGAAGGTGTGCATCACACACACAAAAGTCTCTTCGCCATCCATCTTGCAAGGCTGTAGCACCGGGATGTCGGTCACGCCACCGCCCTGGCTGTCAGCGCGGGTCTTGGCGCGGTCGATCAACCGCAGATTGAAACGGTCGGCCGCGTCGATGTTGTTGAACGCAGTCGCGCCATTGATCTCAGCGCCCGAGGCGTTGAGTTCGGCGCCGTACATCGTGTGCGCTGCATCGGGCGTCACCAGGGCATTGTTGGCACGGCCGGTGTAACCCGCGGGAAGCAGGAAATTGGGGTTGATGCCGCGCGCGCCCGACAGGTAGATGAACAGCAGCTCGTCCAGCAGTCGACCCCACCACTGGGATTGCTGGCGCTTGGCCCTCTCGCGCAGATCGTGCAGCGTGCGCTTGCGCGTCATGCTGCCGTTGGTGTTCACACCGCAGCGAGCCTGGTCGATGTAGATCTGGTCGGTGTAGAACCGCTGACCTTCTTCTTTGCCCTCCAGGATGTCCTCGCCTTCAACGGGCGCCATCTTGAGTTCGGCCAGCAGGTCATAGCTGATGGTTTCACCAGCGTCAGATTCCAGATCGGTCAAGATCTGGATCGGCACCTCAGCTTCTGCGCCGCGCGCCATGAAGCGCTGGTTGAAATAGGACTTGTGGCTGGCGTCGAGAGCCAGCAAGCCGGCCCACTTCTTGACTGCTTTGGCGTCATTGACGCCGATGATGGTGCGTGCCATTGAGAGAACTCCTTAAAAGTGGACACTTTTTCGGAGCACTCCTGCGCTCACATGAAATAGCCTTTCAGCTAGGCCGTCACATTGCCATGCTTGTATCGATGGCCGCTCGCTCGCCATCTTGCTTGCGCTCAATCTTCACGTCAGGCGAAGCCACCACGCGCAGCCGCGCAAACTGACCGCTTTTGTGTATGACGGTGATGCGGGCAGGCCCCGACAAGGAGATCTCTTCGCCTGCGCGCAGATCAATCACCAGGCCGAGTTCCTTGCTCATCATCAGGCGAAGCGTTTGAACTTCTCAAGCTCGCGCGGCGACATGCGTGCAATCGCGTCGTGATATTCCTCGCCCTCCAGCGCCAGAACGTCCGCAAACTCATTGCCGCCCAGATCGCCCGGCCCTTCGCCGCCCGGCACATTCGCCAGCGAAGCACTGGCCGCCGCCTTGATCGCCGCCGATGCGCTGCGCTGCTCGCTGGCCGCTTTCGCGGTCGGCTTGGCAGTCGTGGGCGCACTCACCGAGCGAAAAACCACCCCGCGGTCGCCCATCACCCGCCGGTGTGCAGCCTCAAGAAACCAGCGCGGCTCCTTGTCGGCATGGCGCGGGTTGGCTGCCAGGGCCTTAACCTCCCGGTCAAAATCCGCCAGCGCATCGCCGTCCTTGCTGTAATCAATGCCGCCCTGGTCGGTGGGCATCCGGGCCACATCGGCCGCAAAGGATTCCACCGTCTTCATCCAAACCTGCTTGTCGTCCTGCGCATTCACCTCGCTCAGGGTCGCGGCGCGAGCCCGCTGCACCAAAAGCTCCTCACGCTCATCGCGCAGCGAATCCAGGATCTGGTCGCGCTCATCAATGTCAATCTCGCCGTTTTTGAACTGCTGGCGCGCCTCAGCATCCTTGTCCTTGATCGACTGAATCCGATCGCCGTAGTCAGCCGGCAAATCGGCCTCGTAGCGGGGCTGCTTTGCTTTGGGCTCAGGCTCAGGCTCAGGCTCAGGCTCAGGTTTCGCCTGGCTCGCCGCCTTGCCCTCAATCGGCGGGGCATCGCTGGTACTTGCGTCGTCCGCATCATCATCGCCATCGTCATCTTCGCCGGGGGTGTTGGTGCCCAGATCTGACGCGCCAGTCTCATCGTCAGTGTCATCAGCCATGGCGGCACGCTCCTCGTCCGTGAGGGTGGCCATCAGATCATCGTCTTGCGTACTCATGCGCGCTCCTTGGGGTTGCGGTTGAAAAAAGGGCAGGGTGCCATGCTTGTCTCGGTTCACAGGTCGGCCAGCAGAAGCAGCAGCAATGCCTCTTCGTCCTGCGCCAGGCCATCCAGCGCGCCAGGCATCAGCACAGCGCCGGCCACATCCACGCCAGGGCCGGGAGCAAGCCAGGGAGGTTGCGCATCAAGCGACAACGGCACCAGCGAGGGGCGCGCATCTGGCGCCTGCTGGCCTGATGGCACGGGCTGCACCCGAGTTGCCCGCAGTTGATCGGCCAGCGCCTGGTCGTCTCGCTGTGCGCGCTCGATCGCCTCCCACTTCTCGCGCACCAGGCGCTCGATGTCCTGGTCTGTGGCGTCTTGAAACTGGCGCCGGGCTTCAACCTGGCTTTGTCGGTGCAGTCGGCCCCGTCGCTGTCTGCGCAGCCCGCCGCCCCGGTATTCCTGGCGCAATTCTTCTTCTGGCACCTGCGATTCATCAGCCGGCGCCCAGGAGATCGGGTGAAACGACCTCCGGTCAAACGAATCAAGGTGGAACACTGGCCGCCCTCCAAGCGTCCCCTTCCGCACCCGTGCCCACCACCTGCGCCCCATTCATGTGCGTCACATTCACATTGCGCGTGATGTAGCCCCACACCGCCGCTGCAATCTGCGCCTCGGTCGGGCCTGTTGACCCACTGGTCGCAATGCCCTGCGCTTGCACCGGCACCGTGAACTGGGTGCTCACATTGAAGCTGCCCAGCGTCGGCACCACGGGCATGATTGCCCTCAAACGGGCGCACCCGCCAGCCGTTGATCAGGAAGAAATAGCTCGCCACGAACAGCCCGCCCCCGATGGGGTCGCCACCCACCACCCGGAACGCTGCGTCGTACTGTGCGTTCGCCTGCGCCCACTCTTTCCAGCGGGAATACAGCGCCTGCGCCGTGACCGAGGTGACCCCCGGGTTGACCACGATGCGTTTGTTGGCAGCGTCGAACGTGACGGACATGGTTTAGGCGTTCAGGCGAATTAAGTGCGCCTTATGGCGAGCCAGCGGGTCGCGCATGCGACTGCTACCAAAACCAAAGTGGTCGTTAAACAGCTTTGTTACGTGCCCCGCCACGATGCCATAAGCGGCTCCAACCTCCTCTGGCCTGAATCCGTTAAAAACGCACTGCACAACCTCCCAAACTTGGTTCGAGGTTAGTTTTGCGGACCTGTTGGATTCACGCTTAAAAGCAACGGGTTGCTTCAGGCCAATTCGATAGGCGTGTTTGTTGTTTTCGGCAGAGGTGACAACTTCTAGGTTTTCTAGGGTGTTGTTTAGCTTGTTACCGTCTTTGTGATTAATGACGCCGGCTGCTTTTGGGAAGAAGGCGCGGTGCATCAGTCGGTGAACGCGGAATACTTTTTGACGGCATTGCCGCCCGATATTGGGGCCGCGAACGCTGCCGCCGACACGGCCTCTAGGGTTTTCAACTGTCAGATTCACCATAGGGTAACCGCGCGACAAGCTGTGCTTAAGCCACTTGCCGGTTTTGTAGCTCCAAACACGACCATCATCGGATACGGCGTACATGGACTCAAGGCCCGGAATAGGAATAATCGTGCTCATGAAACAAAATTCCTTTCCAACGCACTGGTCAAACTGATGCTCTGGCCCACCGCCCGTGTGATCGTGGCTTGCGTTGCCACGTACTGCCCGGTGGTCAGGCCAATCGCCACCACGGTCACAGCCGCATCGGTGAGAAACTCACGCTGGAGCCGGTGACGGTGCCGCTGATGTCTGCGCTCGCGCTGTTCTGCACCAGCAGCGCCCCAGCTTCTCCGAAGTCGTTG
>JAIFLB010000112.1 GCA_020049245.1 Betaproteobacteria bacterium
GTGTTCGAACAACCCGGCATGACGCTGGCCGAAGCCTCCACCGCCAAGCTGGAGCGCATCTGTCGCAAACTTGATTTGCAGCCGACCGATCATGTGCTGGAAATCGGTACCGGCTGGGGCGGCTTCGCGCTGCATGCGGCAAGCCGTTACGGTTGCCGGGTCACCACTACCACCATTTCGCAACAGCAATTCAATCTTGCCCAAGAGCGCATCGAAGCCGCCGGCCTGAGCGATCGGGTTGAAGTCTTGCTGACCGACTATCGCGATCTGGCCGGCCAGTACGACAAGCTGGTGTCGATCGAAATGGTCGAAGCCGTCGGCGCGGCGTTTCTGGAAACCTACTTTGGCCAATGCGCCCGCTTGCTGAAGCCTCAAGGCGCCATGCTGATCCAGGCGATCACCATCGCCGACCAGCGATACCAGGCGGCGTTGAAGGAAGTCGATTTCATCCAGAAGCACATTTTCCCCGGCGGTTTTCTGCCCAGCGTCACCGCATTGACGCAGGCGATGACCCAGGCATCCGACCTGCGCGGCGTGCATCTGGAAGATATCGGGCCGCATTACGCGACGACGCTGGCCCGCTGGCGGGAGAATTTTCTGGCCCGCATCGATGCGGTGCGCGGGCTGGGTTATCCGGAACGCTTCATCCGCATGTGGCTGTTCTATCTGGGTTACTGCGAGGCCGGCTTTATCGAACGCGATATCGGCACCGTACAGATGCTGCTCGCCAAGCCGGGCTGGCGCGGCGCGCCGGTGCTTGGGCAACTTGCCTGAGGCAATACAAATGAAGATCACACGCTGGTTTCTGCTGATTTTGCTGGTGACCGGATTGCTCTCCGGCTGCACCGGAACGCCCAAGGGGGTGACGCCGGTGCAGGGCTTCCAGGCCGAGCGATACCTGGGAACCTGGTATGAAATCGCCCGCCTCGACCACAGCTTCGAGCGCGGCCTGGTCGATGTTTCTGCGAACTATCAGCGGCGCGCCGATGGCGGTATCGACGTGTTGAACAGCGGCTACAACCCTGAAAAGCAGGCCTGGAAAGAAGCCAAAGGGCGGGCCTATTTCATCGATTCACCGCAAACCGGCAGCCTGAAAGTCAGTTTCTTCGGGCCGTTTTATGGCGCTTATCACGTCATGGCGCTCGACCCGGACTATCGCTGGGCGATGGTGGCCGGGCCATCGCATGACTACCTTTGGATTCTTTCGCGCACACCCAGCCTGCCGGAAGAAGTGATCGCCGAACTGCTGCAGACCGCCCGCCAGGCCGGCTTCGATCTGAGCAGTCTGATCCGGGTCAGCCAGCAGCAAGCGTTGCAGAAGTGAAGACAAGCTTGCCATGCCGCTGCCCGCTGTCCGCCTTGTATCGATCTTATGCCTTGGCTTGCTGTGCGGGAGCAGTGCAGTGAGTGCAACCGCGCCTTTGCTGCTCGATGACCGCAGTAGCGCAAATCTGTGCAGCGATCCTGGCAACAACAGCAGCGCCTGCTGGCGCTTGGTGACCGATGGCGTCATGGGCGGTGTATCGGATGGGCGCCTGCAACCGGCGCAGATCGATGGCCGGTCGTGCCTGCGCCTGACCGGTGCAGTCAGTACGCTGAACAATGGCGGCTTCATTCAGGCCAGCCTGGATCTGGATAACGCCGGCCTGCTTGATGCGCGCACTTATCGCGGCATCGAAATCGACGTCTACGGCAACGCTGAAACCTACAACCTGCATCTGCGCAACGCCGACACGCGCATTGTCTGGCAGTCGTATCGCGCCAGCTTTCAAGCGCCGCCGCGCTGGCAGACGGTGCGCCTGCCGTTTGCCGAACTGCAACCGTATCGAATCGAAAAACCGCTGGATTTGAGCCGCTTGCGTCGGCTCGGCCTGGTGGCCATCGGCCGTGACATGCAGGCCGACCTTTGTTTTGCCCGCGTATCTTTTTATCCCTGAAAGGAAATTGCCATGATCACTTTTACCCGCGACCCGATCACCCTGAACGATGTCACCAACCTGGACCAAGCCCCGTTTGTGGTGGAGGGGCAGGGCAGCGGCATGATCAAGATCTACTTCGAATCGGAAGCCAACAAGCAGGAATATCTGGAAACCGAAGTCCACAGCGGCGTGCAATCGGTTGGGCTGAAGAAAATATTCGACGACATGGCGGACAATCCGAACACCGGCAGCATCAATTGATTTTTCGAAGAACATTCAATGCAGAGTGAAACCATGACTGGACGCCATCTACTGATCATCGCCCACGGCAGCCGCCGCCAGGCTTCCAACGACGAAGTGCGCGCCCTCGGCGAACGCGTGCGGGCGCTGCGCGATCCCGGTATCGAACGCGTCGAAGTCGCCTTCCTGGAACTCGCCGAACCCGGCATTCCGGAAGGCCTGGCAACCTGTGTAGCGCACGGGGCGCGGGAAATCATCGTGTTCCCCTACTTTCTCGCCGCCGGCACGCATGTGGCGAATGACATACCGGAAGCGATCGAGGTGTTCAGTGCAGAGCATCCGCAAATCAAGGTGCGTCTGGCCAGCCATCTCGGCGCCTCGAGTGCATTGCCGATGACGATTCTGGATGTCGCCAGCCAGGTGGAGTGAGCCAGCGCTTTGATCAGGGTTGGGTTTCTACCGAAGCCATTTCGACGTAAGCTGAAATGCATCAGACCAAACCGATGAGGGTGACATGGCGCAAACCAATGAACGTCTTGATCGTGTCGTGCTGGAGGCCCGACGCAATGCTGAAAAACGCGAGCAGGGCTACCGCGCGCAGGCGCTGAAACTTTTCCCCTGGGTGTGCGGCCGCTGCGCGCGGACGTTCGATCACAGCAATCTGCAATTGCTCGAAGTGCATCACAAGAACAGCAACCATCACGACAACCCGCCCGATGGCAGCAACTGGGAACTGCTCTGCACCTACTGCCATGAAAACGAACACGCCAAGCTGAAAGACCTGGAAGGCCGCACCGACAGCGGCAATGCGGTGCCGACTTCGACGTTCAACCCATTCGCTGATCTGAAGTCGATGCTGGCGTCGAAGAAGTAGCGAGCGGGGTAGTGTTGGGCACGCTTTGCTTTGCCCAACCTACAACTACAACAAGCGTCGAATATTTCGTAGGTTGGGCAAAGCGCAGCGTGCCCAACACCCCGCACCCCCACAAAGGATTCCCTCATGCACTACCGTCGTGACCAGAGTGGCGGCCACTACTTCTTCACCCTGGTCACCGAAAAACGACAACCTTTACTCACTCTGCCCGACAACATCAACCGTCTGCGAGAAGCATTCCGCCGTGAAAAAATCGCGCATCCTTTCGATCTCGATGCCGTGGTGATTTTGCCGGACCACCTGCATTGCCTTTGGCAACTACCCGAAGGCGACAGCGATTTTTCCGGGCGCTGGGCGCGCATCAAGCGTTACTTCAGCATCGGCTGTGTCGGTGTTGTTTTGGTCAGCAACGCATCCCGCTTAGCCAAGCGCGAGAAACCGGTCTGGCAACGGCGGTTCTGGGAGCACAGCATCCGCGATGAATCCGACTGGCGGCGGCACATGGACTATATCCACTACAACCCTGTGAAACACGGCCACGTCAGTGACCCCTGGGCCTGGCCGCACAGTTCATTGCGACAATGCGCTGCGCGGGGATGGTATGCAGAAGGATGGGGCGCCAGCACGCCGGATTTAAGCGGATGCGCGGCCGGAGAGTGAAGGTTTGAGGTTGGGGTGGGGTGATTGTTGGGCACGCTGCGCTTTGCCCAACCTACGGGTGATGCCATGTTTTAAAGTAGCTAATGCGGGCTGGTGTCGAAAGGAGAGATTCGATTATGTCGATCGGTGCAATCAGCGGTGGCGGTGGATACGCCGCGATGCAGGCGCAGCGCGCCGGCGCGGCGACCGCACCCGGCGCGCTGACGCCGGAGGAACAGCAGGAAGTCCAGAAACTCAAGCGGATCCTGACCGGTGGTGCCAGTTATGAATACGTGCGCGGCCCGGATGGCCGCCAGTACGCTGTCAGTGGTGAGGTAAAAATCGATGTCTCGCCGGCGCAAACGCCGGAGCAGACGATCGAAAAGGCGAAGCGCATCCAGGCCGCCGCCCTGGCGCCTGCCGATCCTTCGGCGCAAGACCGCGCTGTTGCTGCCCAGGCGGCGCAGATGGCCGCCAAGGCGCAGGCGGAACTGAGCCAGATGAAGAATCAGGAAAGCCTGAACGGCGACGACGGCGAGGGGGCAGGGCAGGCAACCCCGGCGTCCGCAGCACGGGGAGAAAACAGCCGCGAAAGCCGCGCCGTTGCCGCTTACACCAACCTCGAACCGCGTTCGGACCCGTTACTCAGCCTGTTTGCCTGACGATTCCGCTGCTTGCGGTCCGATTCCACAACGGCTCGCGCCGCAAGCGGACGCTCCAACAACGCGGCCGGATTCAGGAGCCAGCTTCAAGCCACCTTCACCTCGATCTTGCGTGGTTGTGCGTGCTCGGCCTTGGGGATGCGCAGTTTCAGCACGCCCTGGTTCATTTCGGCCTCGACCTTGCCACTGTCGAGTTCCTTTGACAGCGTGAACACGCGCCGGTAGCGCGGCAGTGCGACTTCGGCGTGGCTCGGCTCCATGCCTGCCGGCAACGCCAACGCCACTTCGCCTTCGATGGTCAGTGTGTCGGCTTCGACCTGCAGCGAAAGTTTGTCTTTCGGTACCCCGGGAAGGTCGGCGTAGAGCGTGATGCCGTTGGCGTCCTCGATGACATCCACCGGCGGCAACAAGGTGGCTTCATTGCGGGCGGTTTCGCCGGGTTTGCTGACTTCGGTTTTATCGGTCATGTCGGTTCTCCTTACTGAATGGTGATGCGGCGCGGCTGCGCGGTTTCCTTGCGGGCGATGCTGATGTGCAGCACGCCATCGCGATAACGCGCTTCGACTGCATTGCTGTCGACATCGTCCGGCAAGGTCACGACACGGCGGAAGCGGCCGGCGAAACGCTCATCGATATGCACGGCGGCCTTTTCCGGAATGGCTTCGACACGACGTTCGCCGGCGACGGTCAACACGCCTTTTTCAATCTGGACTTCCAGGCTGGCCGGGTCGATGCCGGGCGTGAAGGCATAGATTTCGACCGACTTCGGCGTGCCGCCGACGTTCAGCGCCGGGAAGCCACGGCTCAAGCCGCGAATGTTGGGTGACAGATCGAAAGATTGCTGCATTTCACGTTGCAGGCGATCCAGATCGGCGAACAGATCGCGGGGAAAAAGAGCGCGATAGGGCATGGTGTAATCCTCCTGAATTAAAAAGTGAAAGGCGCGCTGAAAAGCGTCTTCGAATCCTAGATAGGGGACAGGAACACCGTCTTCAAGGCCTTGAATTGCCCCCATTACCGCCCTATGTATTGATATTGCCGTGATGAATCGACCGGAAAAATGAACATGCCACTGACCTTCCGACTCACCCCCCGACTCACTTCCCACATGCCTGCTTTGTCTTTGTTTCTGGCCTTGTCCTTGGCCTTGTCTTTGCCCGCAGAAAGCGCCGCCACCGACAGCGGCATAGAAAGCCTGCGCGCCAGCAGCAAGGCGTTTTCCAGCGTGGCGAAAAAGGCATCGCCTTCGGTAGTCTTCATCCAGGTTGAAGGTCGCGGCCGCGAGGATGCGGTGTCTGGCGCGCGCGGGATGACCGACTGGCCATTCAACGACGATCTGTTCAGCCGTTTCTTCGGCGATGACTATCCCGGTATGCAGCGACGCGCCAAACCCGGCAAGCCGCGTCGCGAAGTCAGCCAGGGCTCGGGTTTTGCGTTTGCCGCCAACAAGGAATCGACTTTTCTGCTGACCAACAGCCATGTCGTCGAGAACGCCGGCCGCATCCGGGTCAAATTGCACGACGGTCGCGAATTCGATGCCCGCCTGAAGGCGACCGATCCAAAGTCCGACATCGCCGTGCTGGAAATTGGAGTGACCGACCTGCCGACCTTGAAACTGGCCGATTCGTCACGCCTGGAAGTCGGTGAATGGGTGGTGGCGCTGGGCAATCCGTTCGGCCTCTCGCACACGCTGACTGCCGGCGTGGTCAGCGCCACCGGCCGCACCAGCCTGGGCATCAACGATTATGAAGACTTCATCCAGACCGATGCTGCGATCAACCCGGGCAATTCCGGCGGCCCGTTGCTGAATCTGGAAGGCGAAGTGGTCGGCATGAACACCGCCATCTTCAGCCGGAGCGGCGGCCACATCGGTGTCGGCTTCGCCATTCCGAGCAATCTGGTGCGCGTTATCGCCGACCAGATTCTCGCCAGCGGCAGCGTCGTGCGCGGTTACATCGGCCTGGCGGTGCAGCCGCTGGATGCCGATCTGGTGCAGGCGCTGCACCTGAACAGCCACCGGGGCGTGCTGGTCAACCAGGTGAATCTGAATTCGCCGGCCGAGCGCGCCGGCATCCAGCCGGGCGACGTGCTGGTCAGCTTCAATGGCACGCCGCTCAGCGATGGCGGCCACTATCGCAACCAGGCGGCGCTGGCCAAGCCGGGCAGCCGGGTGAAACTGGGCGTGCTGCGCGACGGCCGCGCGCTGACCTTGCCGGTCGAAGTCGGCCTGCTTGACGAGTTGGGCAACCAGCGTGCCGAGGCGGCGCAAAGCGTCGGCCTGGTGGTGCGTGCGCTGACCGCTGACGAAAGCCGCCGCCTGCGCAACCTGCGCGGGGTGGTCGTCGTCTCAGTGGAGCGTGGTTCCCTCGCCGCGCTGGCCGGCATCCAGCCGGGCACACTGATTCTGGAAGCCAACCGCAAACCGGTCACCAGCCAGGCCGAGTTTCTCGCGGCGCTGGGCGACAGCGAAGGCAGCGTGCTGCTGCGCCTGCTCGACAACGGCAGCAGCCGCTACCTGACGCTGCGTTGGAAATAAGGCATCACCGATTTTTTCAAAGGACAACACCATGCGCGACCGCTTTCTCACCCGCCTGTTCTGGCTGACCCTGGCCGCCGGACTGTTGATTCTGCTCTGGCGGGGCGTGCCGGATATCGAATCCTGGTTTGTGCCGAAGCCGGAGGCGACGCAGCGCACGGTGGCTGCGCGCGGCGATCTCGCCAGCGATGAAAAATCGACCATCGAGCTATTCGAGAAGGCGAAGGATTCGGTGGTGTTCATCACCACCAAGGGGCAGGTGCGCGATTTCTGGACGCGCAACGTGTTCACCGTGCCGCGCGGCACCGGCTCCGGCTTCATCTGGGACGATGCCGGCCATGTCATTACCAATTTCCACGTCATTGAAAACGCCAGCGAGGCGACCGTGAAGCTGGCCGACGGGCGCAGCTACAAGGCGGCGCTGGTGGGCGTATCGCCGGCGCATGACATCGCCGTGCTGCGCATCGGTGTCGGTTTCAAGCGGCCGCCGCCGGTGCCGCTGGGCGAGAGCCACAACCTGAAAGTCGGCCAGAAGGTGTTCGCCATCGGCAACCCGTTCGGCCTCGACTGGACGCTGACCACCGGCGTTGTTTCAGCGCTGGATCGCTCCCTGGGCGGCGAAGGGCCGAACGGCCAGACCATCGATCACCTGATCCAGAGCGATGCGGCGATCAATCCGGGCAACTCCGGCGGCCCGCTGCTGGATTCCGCCGGCCGCCTGATCGGCATCAACACGGCGATCTACAGCCCCAGCGGCGCTTCCGCCGGCATCGGCTTCTCGGTGCCGGTGGATACCGTCAACCGCATCGTGCCGCAGCTGATCAAGGGCGGTAAATACATCCGTCCGGCGCTTGGCATCGAGGTCGATGAAGGCGTCAACCAGCGGCTGGCGCAATTACGCGACATCAAAGGCGTGCTGATCCTGCGCGTCACGCCGGATTCCGCCGCCGCCGCCGCTGGCTTGAAGGGCGCGGCTGTAGCCAGTGATGGCGGCATCGTGCCGGGCGACAGCATCGTTGCGATCAATGGCCAGCCGGTCGATACGGTGGCCAGCCTGTTGTCACGGCTGGATGACTTCGAGGTGGGCGAGCAGGTCAAGGTCAGCGTCCTGCGCGCTGGCAAGAAGGAAGACGTGATGGTGACGCTGCAGCCGGGGGTTTGACGGGCAAGTGACTGTCGCGCGTTGATGGGCCCGCTACGCTTGGCCCATCCTACGGTTACTCGAAGTCCTCGTAGGATGGGCCAAGCGAAGCGGGCCCATCAGTCGTCACTACCCCGCGTTGTTCTTCCGCCCGATCAATTCGATCTGATAACCGTCCGGGTCGGCGACGAAGGCGATGATGGTGGTGCCGGCATTCATCGGGCCGGCGGGACGGAGGATCTTGCCGCCTTTGTTCTCGATCTCGGCGCAGGCGGCATAGACGTCGTCGACTTCGATCGCCAGATGGCCGAAGCCGTTGCCGAGGTCGTAGTGATCGACGCCCCAGTTGTAAGTCAGTTCGATCACCGAGTTGTTCGCTTCGTCGCCGTAGCCGACGAACGCGAGGGTGAATTTGCCCTCCGGGTAGTCTTTTCGGCGCAGCAACTGCATGCCGAGAATCCCGGTATAGAACGCGATCGATCGATCAAGATCGCCGCTGCGCAGCATGGTGTGAAGTAAACGCATTCCAGGTTCCTTTTCAGAGTTGTGGGCAATCTCAGCCGCTTATGTTCCACTGA
>JAIFLB010000040.1 GCA_020049245.1 Betaproteobacteria bacterium
TCGGCGGTGAAGCGGCAGAACTTGCGGCGGCGGAACAGGGCTGCGCCATTGGGATTCTTGGGACGGGGCTTGCGTTTGACGAACGCCATTTCATTACTCCTTGATCGAGACGGTTCCGGCGGGTTTTAAATTAAGCCGGAGCCGGTATTCCAAATTCGGTGATGTGCTCAAAACCAGTCACATGCAATTCAAGCTGCGGATTGCGTATCCCTTTGCGGTCGATGAAGCCGGTGAACCTGAGTTTTTCGCCGGGTTTGGCCTTGGCCAATTCCTGAGCGACTTTCCCGTAAGCCACCAATTCCGCTTCAACTTCCACCGGCCGGGTTTTGCCTGCTTCCTGCTGCATCGAGGTGTGTTGAACCTGGAATCGCAAGACAGGCACGCCTGCCGGGGTGGTACGCACGCCTGATGTCGCCATCAGACTTGCCGTTAACTCGAACTGATTCAGGCGGCGGCCGCTGCGGCGGTTTCGGCAACCGTTGCAGTGGGTTCGTTTTGCTGGGGTACGAGCAGGTTACGTGCTTTTTCGCCCTTCATCTGCGGCGACGGTGCCGTAATGGCTTCGTCACGCACCAGCGTCAGGTGGCGCAGGATGGCATCGTTGAAGCGGAAACCATGCTCCAGCTCGTCCAGGGTTTCCTGGTCGATCTCGATGTTCATCAGGATGTAATGGGCTTTGTGCATTTTCTGGATGGTGTAGGCCAGTTGCAGGCGGCCCCAGTCTTCCAGACGATGAATATGACCACCTTTGGCGGCGATCACGGTTTTGTAGCGCTCGATCATGGCGGGCACTTGCTCGCTTTGATCCGGGTGCACGATGAAGACGATTTCGTAGTGACGCATCGAAACTCCTTGTGGGCTAAGGCCATCTCCGTGCGTGCGGAGTATGGCAAGGCGGAAAAGCCGAGCCCGCTTGGGCAAATACCGAAGCGGGCTCGGAGAGGCGCGGGATTCTATTTACAAATCATGTGGATAGCAAGCCATTTCAGCGTGTGCTTGTCGGCATCAGAGGGTTTGCAGCCACATCGGTGCATCCGGTTCACGGGGTTCGTCCGACAGTTCAAAACGATGTATGGCTACCGTGCGCCCATCCTCGGTTTCCACCATGACGCGCCATTCGCCGGCAGTCAGATTCTGTTTGAAGGAATAGCCGCGATACCCGCCCTGGCGGCCGCCGGTCAGCGCGAAAGCGATGCGGGAACGGGTTTCCCAACCGTTCTTTTCGTCGTGATGCTGCCAATGGTGAACCAGGCGGGTGTTCAGGCCGCTCGGTGCGAAGATCGCCGCGACGCAATAAAGACGTTCGCCCGGCAGCAGATGAATCTCGCTTTCGGTCTTGCGCCAGAAGAGCCACCACGGTGTTTTTTCCTGCTGCAGGCGATATTCGCCGGCTACTTTTTCCAGCGCATGCCCGACCGCGATATCGCGCTTGACCAGCGGCACCGGCGGAATCGCACCAACCAGATACGCCAGCATCAATCCCACCGCGATGCCCCACATCGGCTTGATGCGACCGGGTTGGCCGGGCGTCTTCAGATGCAGCCAATGGGCCAGACCAGCGCCGGCCAGCGTGCTGAGGAAGAACCAGAACGCAGCAATGCTGCCGACCACATGCGGGATGACGAAATTCAGCAACAGCATCGCGCACAGGCCGAACAAGGCCCAGGTCAAGGTGAAGCGACGGTAGCGGTCTTCGAGAAATTCATTTGCCACCAACAGACCGCCCAGCCCCAGCGCCCAGAGGATGGCGAGGAAATGGCCGGAACTCTTGAAGTAGAAGATGAATAGCGCTGAGAACAGGCCGCCAAAGCAGAACTGGAGCAGCAGGTAGGGGCCGGATTCACGCCACCAGGTTTTGGCTTTTGTTGCGCTTTCGTTTGCCGATTCGTTTGCCGATTCGGTTTCCATAACCGGGCCGTGTTCGGCAGCCATCAAACTTGCCGTCAGCGTTTCGCGGCGGCCGAGAAACCACAGAATCCCGGCCGCCACAGCCAGATAGCCGGCCAGAATCCACAAATCCGCGCTGCCAACTTTGCGACCGATGGTGATGGCATCCCACAGGAAGCCGCCGAAAAACGCCACCGCCGGCAAGGCGCGGCGTAGGCGTTGACCGGTCGAGGCAAGATCGGGAATGCGGTATGAGTGGGGCATGGGGTGAGTTAGTGGTTCTTCCAGTAAATATGCGTGCGACAACAGCGTCTGGTCATGCCTTTCAGTTTGTCTGGAGTAGCCATTTCACTTAGGTAGGCGGACGCAACGGATAACGGGGTTACGCATACACCCCCGCGTCCCGCTCCGGATAGCTCTCATACACATGCTCGAACACCGCCGAGCATTTCTGGTTGTATAGCTCTGGCGTGTAAGCACGCGGGAGACCCTCATCGAGGGTGGCGCTGATGGCCTCGGTCAGTTTGGCTCTGGCTTGTTGCTTCTGTCGCCAGTTGAGTACCAATAGCCCCTTCAATCGTGTCAGCAGTTCACGCGCCGCCTTCTTCACTTCTGCGCGCTCTTCTGATGTCAGTTCCGGTGCAGGCCGGGTCAGGATGTCGAAGATGACCAGTTCCTCTTCGCTCATGTTCTCGCGCACATGCCGTTCCTGCTCGTCGTTCAGGTTGTTGGAGAGCTTCACCAACTCCTCGAACAGTTCCTCGATATTGCGGCTGCCTGTGTTGTAGCTTTCGATCAACGCCTCGAACTTTTCGGCGAAATCGGCTCGCGTGCGGTTCAACTGGATCATCTTTTCAAGTTGCGCGCGGATCGCGGCCTTGAGCACTTCCAGGTCAGTGTTCTTGTGTTTGGATGCCTTGAAGCGCTGCGCCAGCGCCTCGAAATTGATCTTCGACAGGTCTAGCGCGGGCGGGCCGGACTGTCTGATTTCGTGGCCGGTGATGGATGCGTCGAGCAGGCCGTTGATCTGGTTCATCACCTGCGAAATATCCGGCGGGTTCGGGTTCAGTCTGGCGCGGATGGCCTCGGCCAGCGTGGTCAGGCAGGCAACGCGGCTGGCGAACTCCAGCGCAGACGGATCGGGTTTCACGGCGCGGTAGAGTGTGCTGACCAGCCGCTCATGGGCGAGGAAGTCGCGGCGCAGCGGGTCGGGCGAAATCAGCGCGTTCATGCCGTCCTGGATATGCGCCAGGCGCGCCATGCTGCCGGCGTCGGTCGCCTCGATCTCGGCTAGCATCACGCCGTGCGCGGCACAGAAGGCCGTCGCATCCACCACCGACTGGCGCAGTTCATCGACCAGTTGTTGCTTGTCCTTGACCGGAGTGTTGGCAGACCCGTTGCCGTCCTTGCCCGCGCCGTATATCGCCAGCGCTTTTTCCAACGAGGCGAAGACGTTGGCGTAATCGACGATGACGCCGCTGTGCTTGCCGGGGAACACGCGGTTGGCGCGGGCGATGGTCTGCATCAGCGAGTGGTTGCGCATCGGCTTGTCGAGATACACCGTCGAACAACTCGGCGCGTCGAAGCCGGTCAGCCACATGGCGCAGACGAAGACCAGACGTAGCGGGTCTTCGGTGTCCTTGAACTTCTCGTCGAGAGCGGGATTCGACTCGTTCATGCGCTTGCGGTGCGGTTCGATTTCGAGGCCCAGCGTCTGCATCTGCTGGATTTCGTTCTGCCCCGGCGACACGATCAGCGCCATGTCGGTACTGGTCAGCACGCCCAGGCGTTGTTTCAACTCAGCCATGCGCGCATCGCGCTGTGCCTGTTCCGGCGTCATCCCGCCAGCGCTTGGCAGGTAATGCAGCTCACCCAGTTCCTTCTGCACCCGCGCGGTTTCCGCCGTCCAGTGCACCTTCACCTTGTCGTGCATGCGAAGCGCGGTGGCCTTGTCGATGGACACCACCATCGCTTTGCCGACAAAGCCACGCCCGAGGAAATGCCGCACGATGTCCTGCGCCACGGTTTCCAGCCGGTCGTCGCGGGTGATCAGGTGGTATTGCCGCCCCAGCACCTTCTCCAGCTTGGCTTCCTGATCGGCGTCGAGGTCGGCATCCTCAATCAGTTGGTAGATGTCTTCGTTCAGGTCGGGATTGACCAGCTGCAACTCCGGCGTGCGGTTTTCGTAAAACAGCGGCACGGTAGCCCCGTCTTCGATGGACTGCTGGAAGTCGTAGATCGAGACGTAGTCGCCGAAGACTTCCTTGGTGCGCGCTTCGCCCGCAATCAACGGCGTGCCGGTGAAGGCCAGGAACATCGCCTTCGGCAACGCCGCGCGCATGTTCAGCGCCAGCGTGTCGTACTGGCTGCGATGCGCTTCGTCGGTCAGCACGATCACATCGGAGCGATCCGTAAGCGCTTCCGGCGTCTGAAATTTGTGAACCAGCGTGAACACATAGCGGTGATTGCCGCGCAACAGTTCGCGCAGATGCGCGCCGCTGCCGGCATGGCACGCGTCGCCTTCCGCCTCGCTCACCGCGCCGGTGGTCTTGAAAGTCTTGGCGATCTGCTCGTCGAGTTCGATGCGGTCGGTGACCACGACAAACGTCCAGTTTCCGGCCAACCTGCGCAGCACTTTTTGTGCAAAGAACACCATCGAAAAGCTCTTGCCGCTGCCCTGTGTCTGCCAGAACACGCCGCCGCGTCCGTGGCCCAGCTTGCGCGCTTCGAGCATCGAAGCAATGGCGTTGTTGACGCCGAGAAACTGGTGGTTCTGGCCAAGAATCTTGACCAGCCCGGCCTTGTGTTCGGAAAACAGCGTGAAGTTCTCTCGAGCAGACGAGTCGGGTCGCAAGTGCCGCGCAGCATCACTTCCAGGGAGACGCGACGCGGTTCGTCCTCACGTTCGATACGTTTCCACTCGAAAAAACGGCCCCATTCAGCGGTCAGCGAACCGACCCGGCTGTCGGTGCCGTTGCTGGCGATGAGCAGCGCATTGCTCCAGAACAGCGCCGGAATCTGCTGCTTGTAGTGGGTCAGGTTCTCGTCGAAAGCCGCCCGCGCCGGCACGCCGGGCTTCTTCAGTTCAATCACCAGCCAGGGCAGACCATTGACGAAGCCGACCAGATCGGGCCGGCAGGTATAGAGCGCGCCGGTCACGCTGAACTGGCTGACCAGCAGGAAGTCGTTGTTCTCCGGGTGTTCCCAATCCACCACGCGCAGGCGTTCTGTCCTTTGGCCACCGTGTTCATGGTCGGGCACGGACACCGTGACGCCCTCCTTCAGCAGCCGATAGACCTCGCGGTTGGCCGCCTCCAGGCTCATTGCCGAACGATCGCGGGTCAGTTCGTCGATGGCGGTCTGAATCGCCTCGGCAGGCAGGCCACTATTGAGCCCCGTGAGCGCCGCGCGCAGGCGATCCACCAGCACCACTTCACCCTTGGTCTCGCGGCCGAGGGTTCCACCTGAACCAAAGCTTTCTTCCTGCGCCGAAAC
>JAIFLB010000088.1 GCA_020049245.1 Betaproteobacteria bacterium
GTCGAAGACCCGAAAGGCGACCGCGTCAACATCGTGCTGAACGGCAAGTTCCTGCCTTACAAGCGGTATTGAGCAGCATACGACGGCTTGCATTGATCTGATTTCATAGGCAGATTGCGCGGTCCTTCATTCACTTGCCTGGCCGGAAACGGTCGGGTATCCGCCGCGCCATGAAATCCAACTCTGAATCTGCCGCTCTCGGCTTCGCTACCCGCGCCATCCATCTGGGCTACGACCCGATGCAATGCGAGGGTGCGCTGGTGCCGCCGGTGTATCTGACCTCCACGTTCGCTTTCGAAAGCACGGAAGTCGGCATGCAGCGTTTCGCCGGCGAGAACCCCGGCTATATCTATTCGCGCGTCGGCAATCCCACCGTCGCTTTGCTGGAGGGGCGCCTGGCCAGTCTGGAAGGCGGCGAGGCGGCACTGTGCACGTCTTCCGGCATGGGCGCGATTACCTCGGCGATCTACAGCCTGGTGCAGGCGGGCGATGAAATTGTTGCCGACCAGACCCTGTATGGCTGCACGTTCGGATTCTTTCGGCATGGTCTTGCCGCCTTGGGCATTACTGTCCGGCATGTCGACATGACGCAACCTGAAGTGGTGGCGGCCGCCATCACGCCGCGTACCAAGCTGCTGTATTGCGAATCGCCAGCCAACCCGAACATGCGCCTGATTGATTTGCGCGCGATCGCCGATCTCGGCAAAACGCATGGTGTGCCGTTGATGGTCGACAACACCTATTGCACGCCTTACCTGCAACGTCCGCTGGAACATGGCGCGACGTATGTCGTGCATTCAGCGACCAAATATCTCGGCGGCCACGGCGATTTGCTGGCTGGCGCGGTGATCGGTCCGACGGAGGCAATCCAGCGCATGCGTTTCTTTGGCGTCAAGGAAATGACCGGCGCGACGATGTCGGCGTTCGATGCATTTCTGGTGCTGCGCGGCCTGAAAACCCTGGCCTTGCGGATGCGCGCACATTGCGCCAGCGCGCAGACCTTGGCTGAGTTCCTTGCCACGCATCCGGCGGTGGCGCGAGTGGATTACCCCGGCTTGCCCGGCTTCCCGCAACATGAACTTGCGCAACGCCAGATGGCATTACCCGGCGGCATGATTGCGCTGGAACTGAAAGGTGGTTTCGATGCCGGGCGTCGCTTCATGGATGCGCTGCAGTTGTGTACTCGCGCGGTCAGTCTCGGCGATGCCGAAACGCTGGTGCAGCATCCGGCCTCGATGACCCATTCGACCTACACGCCGGAAGAGCAGGCGGCGCACGGCATCAGCCCGGGGCTGGTGCGGTTGTCGGTGGGGCTGGAAGAGGTCGAGGATATTCGCGCCGACCTGTTGCAAGCGCTGAACGCGCTCGCTTGAGGGCAAAGTCAGTCGGCAATTCAGCCAGCAGTTCAGCCAGCGATGCCGTAACCGCCGTCTTCGATGGCGGCACGGATGGCGGCGGCATCGGATTGCGCCGGGTCGTGCGCAACTTCGACCCGGCCACTGGCCAGATCGATGTCGATTTTTGCCACGCCGGGCAGGGCGGAGACCAGGTTTTTCACGCTGTTGACGCAACCCATGCAGCTCATGCCGGTTACGTTGAGGGTCAGGGTATTCATGCGCTGTCGATGCTCCGGGTGGTGTCGAGAAGGTCATTCATGCGGCCATCAGCGCCGTAAAGTCCGCGGCTGGAGGCGCTTTGCAGCACTTGCATGGCGGCCTGGGTGCGGCGCATCTGTTCTTCGATCAGGCGTCCGTTGACGCGGTTGAGTTGAGCGGCGGCGTGGGTCAGTTTTTCCAGGCGATGCCAGTTCGCGGTCGGCGTGCTATCGCTGAATGCGCGCAGTCGCAAGGCTGGCAGGCTGGAGTTGGCGGGCAGACCGAGTTGTTCAGTCAGTCGGCGCCAGTCTTCGGCCAGTTGCAGGCTGACACTCAGGCGCTGTTGGGTGAGCGTTTCGAGTTGTTCGGAATTGCCATTTGCCAGAGCAAGGGATTCGTTTTCCAGCAACGCGAGAAAACTATCCAGTTGCTGGTTCAGGGCGGTGAGGTGGGCATCGAGCGGCATCATCCCGTCAGTTTAGTCGTCAACCTGACCGGCGCGGCGGCTGATGTTGGCGATGCTTTCCCGCACCAGGCTGTCGGCAACCGCTTCTTCATCAACCTTGAAGCGGCCTTCCGCGATTTCCTGGCGAATCGACTCGATCTTGGCGTTGTCGCTGATACTGACGCCGCGCAGTTCTTCCTCAAGCTGGCTCAGTTTTTCTGCGGTCGAAGTGAGTTTCACGTCGTCGCTGATGGCGATATTTTCCGTCAAGGTGGTTCGGCGCGGCGCGGCGGAACGGGCATCCTTGCTGCGGGTAATGGGCGGGCTTTTGATCAGGTTATCTATTTTCACCAGCGTCTCCTTGGTTTGGGCAGCCAGGCTTGAATCGTCGGGCTGGTTGGTCTTGTTCGCATCGAGCACGGGCCTGGCTCACAGTCAATTTTCAGGTTGAATGACTTCGATGAAGGCCTGGACTTCAGCATGCATGCGCAACGCCAACTCACTACAGGTTGCCACATCGGCCGCCTTGGCGCTGTGTTCCAATTGTTGTGCCAGATGTTCGCCGCGCTGCGCCGAGAAGGTGGCAAAGACGCCTTTCAGCGTGTGGCTGGCGCGGTGCAGGCGAGGCCAGTCCTGACTGCTCAACGCATTGTCAAGTTCGGCCAGGTAGTTCGGGGCGTCAGCCACAAACATGTCGAGCAGGACAGTGAGGAGATCTTCATCGCCATCGATGCGTGACAGCGCATCCGCGCGGTCAAAGATTGGAGATTGATCCTGTGCGATTGCCATGGCGGTGGTTGCTCTGCTGGGCTGGTTGTCTTGCGCGGGGTGCTGGGTATCCGACTTCAGTACACGTTGTATTTCGATGAACAGCGCTTCCGGCTTGACCGGCTTCGAGACATAACCGTCCATGCCGGCTTCCAGACAACGTTCACGGTCTCCGGTCATCGCATTCGCGGTCATCGCGATGATCGGAATGCGGTGGTTCTGGCCGGCGGTCAGTTCGATATCCCGGATACGGCGGGTGGCCTCCAGGCCATCCATCTCCGGCATCATCATGTCCATCAGGATCAGGTCGAAATCGCCGCCTTGCCAAGCGTCTACCGCGAGTTGTCCGTTCTCCGCGACTTGGGTCGTGTGGCCCTGTTTTTCCAGTTGCTTGATGGCGAGTTTCTGGTTCACCGGGTTGTCTTCGGCAAGCAGGATTCGGTATCTGGCTGCAGTCGATTGCTGGTTCTGTCGGGCGTCCAGGAGGGCCGTCTGGCGGTTTGCGCCAAGCGTGGTTTCCATCGCCTGGCGCAGGTCGCTCAGGGCGACGGGTTGGTTGAGACAGGGAACAACGTTCAATGAAACGGCACCTGACGAGGTATCGCCTGCGACAACATTGAGTTGCTGGCAGCGGACGGCGTAGTCGCGCTGTTGGGATGCGTCGAGCATGATCAAGCGGGTGGTGTCAGGGCGTGAATTCTGTCGCGCCTCGTTAAGCAGGGTCTGCGCCAAATCGAAGCTGTCGATATCCGGCATCTGGCTATCGAGCAGGACAAAACGGTACGGGTCGCCGGCCAGCCGCGCCTGATCCAGCCGAGTCATCACGAAAGCGCCTTGAGTGACACTTTCAGGGCGCATCTGCATGCGCTCGAGCAGCAGTGTCAGTTGGCGCAGATGGGCGGCATTTTTGTCCACCACCAGGACGCGCTGGTTGTTCAGTTCGGCTTCCTGACGCTGGACTTCCTCCGGGCAGGCAGCTTTACCGAGCCAGACCTGAAAAATGAAACGCGAACCTTGGCCGGCGATGCTTTCTACCCGAATACTGCCGCCCATCATTTCGACCAGTTGCTTGGTGATCGTGAGACCGAGGCCGGTGCCGCCATATTTGCGGGTTACCTGGCTATCGGCTTGCGAGAAGGCGGAAAAAATCGCTTTCTGGTGTTCCGCCGCAATCCCGATACCCGTGTCGTGGACCGTGATTTCGAGGCAGTGATTGGCTTCCCCTTCGGACTGCGGGCAACGCGTGAGGGTAAGGCCGACTGTGCCGTGCTCGGTGAATTTGACGGCGTTGCCCAGCAGGTTGATCAAGATCTGACGCAGCCGCACCGGATCGCCGAAGACGAAGCGCGGTGTATCCGGACCCAGGTCGCAGGTGAGTTCCAGACGTTTCAACGCGATGCGCGGCGTGAGCGATTTCAGGGTGTCGCCGATCAGGTCGAGCAGATCGAATTCGACTTCCTCGATATCCAGCTTGCCGGCTTCGATCTTGGAGAAGTCGAGGATGTCGTTGATCACCCTGAGCAGGTGGTTGGCCGAAGTTTTCACCAGGTCGAGTTGTTCGCGTTGCTCACGCGTGAGCTCGGTTTCCAGGGTCAGGTCGACCATGCCCATGATGCCGTTCATCGGCGTGCGGATTTCATGGCTCATGTTGGCCAGGAATTCGCCCTTCAGGCGGTTGGCGGATTCGGCGGCCTGGCGCGCAGCGAAGAGTTCCTGATTGAGGTGGCTGAGCTGGTTTTTCTGTTGTTCGGCTTCATTCAGCGCGCGGCTCAGTTCAGCCGTCCGGCTTTTGATCATCAGGTCCAGTTCGGAAGCAAGCTGGCGCAGGTTCTGATTGCGTTGGAAGAGATCCTGCGTTTTGTCTTCCAGAATGCGCTCGGCTTGTTTGCGCGCACTGCGCTCGCGCTCAAAACGACGCTGCCAGACAGATTCGCTCATGATCTGCAGCTCGGGGAGGAATGACCGGAGTGAACCGTTTGAACAATCAGCTTCATTTTGACGCCTTCATGCCGGTCGGGTGAGGACGAAGCGGGTATTGGCGCCGGCCTGGTTGGTAGCCAGGTCGGGTTGCAGGACTTCTCCACCGCCAAAATGAGTAATACAGCCTTCGATCAGGCCCTCTGCCAGATGGCTGAAGGGTGGTTCGGAATCGTAGGTCAGGCTGAGCTGGCCGGGCGACTGCTCGACGTTGATCGTTGGCGGGTCGGCCTCCGGAAAATGCTTGCGAGCAATGTTGTTAACGATTTCGTTGATGCGCGCGAGAAACGCGAAGCTGTCACGGGTGCCACTGAAGTAGCGCGGGTATTCATGCATGAATCGATTGAACAGGTAGTTGCCAAAGGTGCGCTCGATCTGATCGGTCGGTGTTTCGGTTGCTTCCGCCAGCGCCTTGATCAGGGCAACCATTTCTTCATGCGGGTAACTGCCAACTGCGGTGTAGATGCCGCCTGAACTGACCTGGGAACGGTCGATCAGGGTGTCGACCATGTCAAACGACCAGGTTGTCTCGACCATTTCCATGAATTCGGTAAAAAACAGGCCGTTCATCATGCTGTTCCAGCTAAAGCAGTGTTGCTGTTAACGGCTGCGTTGATCGCCAACTTGAGTGCCGCGAACTGGATCGGCTTGCCGATATGGCCGTTCGCGCCGGCTGACAGCGCACCGGCGGATTCGCCTTCGTTGGCGTCGGTGGTCAGGACAATGATCGGCGTCGACGCCGAACGTCCGGCTTCCCGCTCACGGATGTGCTGGATGCTGTCTTCGACGATGCCACCCGGCAGCTTCGAGTCGAGCAGAATCAGATCGAACCGACCCGGCGCAAA
This sequence comes from Betaproteobacteria bacterium, assembly GCA_020049245.1. Classification (GTDB taxonomy): domain Bacteria; phylum Pseudomonadota; class Gammaproteobacteria; order Burkholderiales; family Thiobacillaceae; genus PFJX01. The sequence goes on from JAIFLB010000088.1 coordinate 5,631, forward strand.
TCTGGCCAGGAATGTATCGGTGTCTTCGGCCAGGGTGACTTGATGGCCCAGCTTGTCGAGCAACGCGAGAGTGAGCTTGCGATTGACCGGATTTTGTTCAGCCAGCAGCACAGTGAGCCCGGCGATATCCAGATCGAGTTCTTCAATCTCTGTGTTTGTTTCAGTCTCGCCGTGGGGTGCTGCCTCGACTTCAGCCGCGTGATAGGGAATCTGCAGGTGAAAACGGCTGCCCTGGCCAAGTTCGCTTTCCACCCACATGTTGCCGCCCATCAAATCAATCAATTTGCTGGAAATGGTCAAACCGAGCCCGGTGCCGCCGAAATTCCGCGTAATCGAGCCATCGGCCTGGGTGAATGCATCAAAGATTGCGGCGAGTTTGTCCTGCGCGATGCCGATACCGCTGTCGCTGACGCAGACATGCAGATAGTGCGCTTGCAGGTCGCTGGCAAGGTCGATGTTCGGGTTGCCGTCAACGCTGATTTCGATGCCACCGGTCCGGGTGAATTTGATGGCGTTGCCGATCAGGTTGATCAGCACCTGGCGCAATCGTCCCGAGTCGGATTCGATGCTGGCGGGTAAATCGGGCGCCATTTTCAGGTTCAGCGACAGGTTTTTTTCCTGCGCCCGCACCGCCATGCTGCGCACGACGCCCTGGAGCAGACCGTTCAATTGGAACGGTTCGATGTCGATGTCGAGCTTGCCGGCTTCGATTTTCGAGAAATCCAGAATGTCGTTGATGATCGTCAGCAAATGTTGCGCCGAGCTGTGCGCCATGCCGAGATACTCGCGCTGGTCCTCGGTCAGGTCGGTTTCCAGCGCCAGGTCGGTCATGCCGATGATGCCGTTCATCGGGGTGCGGATTTCATGACTCATATTGGCGAGAAACTCGCTTTTCATCCGGTTGGCGTTTTCCGCCACTTCGCGCGCTTGTTGCATGGCGGCTTCCACCTGCTTGCGCTGGGTGATGTCGCGCACCACCAGAATGCGGTACGGCAAGCCATGCAGATAGAAGCGGGAGAGGGTGATGTCGGCCGGGAAGACGCTGTTGTCGCGCAGGCTGGCCACGGTTTCCAGGCGTAGCTTGTCGGGATGTCCTTCGCCGGTCATGTCGCCCCATTCCGGCAACAGCATCGATGCCGACAATCCGACCAGTTCATGCTCTTGCCAGCCGAACAGTTCGCATGCCGCGCTGTTGGCGCTTTCCACCACATCATCGTAGTTGACTGTCATCAGGGCGTCGGAAATGTTGCTGAATACGGCTTCCAGGCGTTGCTGGGCGGCGGTGACCGACATCTCCTTGGTGTACAGCCAGAGCGAGGTTTCGTTCAGCGCTTCCACCAACGATTCGATTTCTTGCGGGCCTTCGAAATCGGGCATTTTCTCGCCCAGATTGCTGGTCAGTTCGCCGGCAAATCGGGAGGAAGCCCGGATCGCGGCAACCGGCCGCCGCAGATACATGAGCAACAACGCCACACTCAGCGTACTGGCAAGAATCACCGCCAAGAGGCCATTGATGACAATTTGCGACAGGTTCTGCTTGAGTGCCTGGGTATCCACTTCGGCTTGCAAACTGCCGGCATAGCCGAGTTGATCCAGTGCATGCCAGATCATCAGGCGTTCAGCCCGCCAGCTGAAGCCTCGGTCCGGCAAAGTGTTGCCGGCGGCATCGATCCAGAAAATCTGGGTGGTGGCGCCTTGCGGCGGTGTCAGGGTGATCAGGTCGAATACGGCTTCGGCGGGTTTGCCTGGCGCATGGATGACCTGGCTGATCATTTGCCCGTTGCGATTGAAAATCCTGATCGAACGCAGTTCATCGTTGTCCGCCGCCAGCAGCAACATGCGTTCAACCGCGCCGTAGTCGCGGGTCAGCAGCAGATTGACCGAGGCATTGGCGAGGTTGGCCAACAGATCCTCACTCCGCTTGGTCAACCGGTTTTGTTCGCCTTGGGTCTGTTGCAGCGTGGTGTAGAGCGTATGCGCCGAGATGCTGACAACCAGCATCGCGGCCATGAACAGGCTCAACTGAAGCGTGAACTGGCGCGGCAACAGGCGAGCAATGATGCGACGGTGGAGCATGTCGATCAGGTTTTGCAGCCGTTGACGAAGTCTGGGAAGGTTCATTTGCGATGTATTGCCTATTCCGGTGACCTATTGGGGGTGACCTATTGGGGATGACCTATTTGCTGACGCTGTAGTGTTTGAGTTTGAGCTTGGTCAGCGGCAGATAGTCGCGCGCGAAGTCGGCGCTGATGACCTTGTCGAGTTCAACATCGGCCAATATTTTTCGTCCGCCGGGTGTGCTGTCGAGTTTGAGCAAGGCGGCGCGAATCTTTTCGCGTGCATCTTGTGACACTCTCGGGTGTGCAGCGAGTGGATGCGGCGGTACCCCGGGTGTGGTGTACAAGACGCGCAGGCGATTCTGGATTGCCACGGATTCCTTATCCAGGGTGGCATGAATGCCGCCACCAGCGTCGGCCTCGCCGATCAGGACATGGCGATACACGTTCTGGTGCGAGCCAACGAAATCGCTGCTGAAACGCAGTCCTTCCTTTTCAGTCAGCAACGCACGCAGGTAGAGCGAGGCGCCGAATGCATTCGGCGCTGGAAAGACGAGCCGTTTTCCGTTCAGATCCTGCAACGTCTTGATCGGGCTGTCCTTCTCGGCGACCAGGATGCCTATCAGCGGGTCGGAGCCTCGTACCAACGGGATGAATCCCTGCGCTTCGGCGGCCATCAGCATGTGATACGGGTTCAGGTAAACCAGGTCAGGGATGCCGGCCAGAAAGTCGGTTTCAAATCTGGGGATTTTTTCGAGCAGGCGAAGTTGGAAGGTATAGCCTGTTTCAGCTTCCAGATGACGCAGCAAAGGCGTCCAGCGCAGGCCGATATCCACCGGGGTGAATTGCGGCACGACGGATAGGGTGAAAGCTTGCCGGCTTGTCTGGGCATTTACCGGCAAAGAAGCGAGCAGGCAGAACAGAAGAAGTGCGCGAAACAGCATGGTGTTGACCATCCTCAGGGTTGCTGGTCAGTCATCGAGGTGCGCCGGGTGCGCTTCTACATCCTGGAAACTGGCTCGGATGACCAAGGCATCCTCGAGGCGGGAGAGGAAAGCGGCGACGCAGAGTGGGTCGAAATGCGAACCCGCGCCGGCTTGCAGGAAATCGACCGCGCGCTCCACTTCCCAGGCTTTTTTGTAGGGTCGTTCGGTGGTCAGTGCGTCGAAGACATCGGCCACCGCGACAATCCGCCCATGCAATGGAATTTCCTCACCCTTGAGGCCGAGTGGGTAGCCGCTGCCATCGAATTTCTCATGGTGTGAGCGGGCGATGACGGCAGCGATATCCAGCAGGTGCGACTGGCTTCCGCGCAGGATTTCCCAGCCCTTCTCGGCGTGCGTTTTCATGATGGTGAACTCGGCTTCATCGAGCTTTCCCGGCTTCAGCAGAATGATGTCCGGGATGGCGATCTTGCCGACATCGTGCATCGGTGCGGCACGCAGGATGAGTTCCTGTTCTTCCAGCGGTAATCTCAATTGTTGCGAGATGAGATGCGAATAGTTCGACATGCGCTGGATATGCGCGCCTGTCTCGGGGTCGCGAAACTCGGCCGCGCGCGACAGGCGGGTAATCATTTCGTGTTCGCGATCGAGAATGACCTTGGTCGCCTCGGAAACCTTCTCCGCCAGCCAGGCGGCGCGGTCGGCCAGGGCTCGCTGGCTGCGCCGCAGGGAAATCATGTTACGCAGGCGGGCGCGGAACTCGGCGTTGTCGATCGGCTTGGTGAGGAAGTCATTGGCGCCCGATTCAAGCGCAGCGTAGCGGGTTTCCTTTTCGTGATCGGCTGTGATCATCAATACCGGGATGTCGGCATTTTCAGGCGGCTCGCGATAGCGCCGGATAAATTCCAGCCCGTCTGGCGACGGCATCATGTAGTCGACAATCAACAAGTCGACGACGTTGCTCAAGCACCAGGCCAAGCCCTCGGCCGAGTCCTGGAAAGTGAGTGGTTGATATTCCGGGTTGGCGCGCCTGACCAGGCTTTCCATAAGTTTCAGGTTAACCGGGTTGTCGTCAACAATTACGATCCGCATAAGGCAAGACTCCTGCAAACAGGAGCCCTTATCGGATGTCTAACTCATAACTTGAGGCGCAGAAATAGTGGTTACAAAAAAATGCTTCGACTCGATCGGAGGTTATTCCTGAACGCCACGCTGCATGGGCGGACGTTTTTCAATGGTGACCGGCAGTTGCATTTCCTTTTGCGCGCGGATCAGGCTGAGCGGGACGACTTTATTCGGCGGCAACACGGCGATCAGGTTGAGCAGTGACGAGGAGTCCTTCACGGGTTTGCCGTCCACTGCAATCAGCACATCGCCCGGACGAATGCCGGCTCGGTCCGCCGGCCCGCTGCGCAATACGCCAGCGATCAGCGCGCCATCAGTCGATTTGAGGCCGAACGATTCGGCGACTTCCGGCGTGATTTCCTGCACTTCAATGCCAACCCAGCCGCGTGTCACCACGCCGTGGGCAATGATTTCCCGCATCACCTGGCGAACGATCGAAATGGGAATGGCGAAGCCGATGCCGAGATTGCCGCCAGAGCGCGAAAAAATCGCCGTGTTGACACCAACCAGATTGCCCGCCACATCGACCAGGGCGCCGCCAGAATTGCCCGGATTGATTGCGGCGTCGGTCTGAATGTAGTTTTCAAAAGTATTGATGCCGAGATGGCTGCGTCCGAGTGCCGAAATGATCCCCATCGTGACTGTCTGACCGACGCCAAACGGATTGCCGATCGCCAGCACGACATCGCCGACCCGCTGCATGTCACTCTTGGCGAAGGTGATCGCCGGCATCTTCTCGCGCTTGACCTTGAGCACGGCAAGATCGGTTTCCGGATCGGTGCCGACGACTTTCGCTTCCAGGATCAAGCCATTGGAGAGCGCCACCTGAATCTCGTCGGCCGCCTCGACCACATGATGATTGGTCAGGATGAAGCCGTCTTCACTGACAATGACGCCCGAACCCAGGTTGGAAACCCGCTGTGGCCGATTGTCGGTCGGAAAACGGTCACCAAAAAAGCGCCGGAACAGCGGATCATCCATCAACGGATTGCGCTGGCTGCGTACTTCCTTGCTGGTAAATATGTTGACTACTGAAGGCTGTGATTTGCTGGCGGCATCGGCATAGGAAGCAACCTGCCTGGCGTCACCAGATTGGGCGACACCCCTGGCAACTTCGTTGGCGGCTTCGCGTATGGTGACGGCGGCACCATCGAAGGGCAGCAGCCCGGGCATGATTCGATCCAGCCCAAATAATGCCGCAACGACAATCGCGATGGCGGCGACAACTTGAGAAAACAACAGCCAGAACCTGTGCATTGACGGACTTGAGCAAGATTATTCGATGACCCGCAATTCTAGCGCACAGCCCAGATGAGGATATTCTGCCAGCTGGGTTTGCGCCGCTGCGAGCCGCTCGAACGAAGTGTTTCAAGGTTTAATGACCTTCCAGGCTTTAAGTCTGTTGCCTTTTATCTGTAAAATGCCGGCTTTTGTTTAACTGGCTAAGTTGTTTACTCGACCGGAATGTCTGAATTCTTGGATGTTCAGGGTATACATCTGGCGCGGGTACATGAATTCAATCGAACAGGCAGGACAGATGTTATGAGCAGCTTAAGTGTTGACCCTTCCAAACGCCGGTTTCTGGTGACAATGACTTCCGCAGTCGGGGGTGTGGCCGCGCTGGGCGTGGCAACGCCTTTCGTGATGAGCATGCTGCCCAGCGCTCGGGCAAAAGCCGCTGGCGCCCCCATCGAAGTTGATCTGAGCAAGATCGAGCCGGGTATGCAATTGGCGGTTGAGTGGCGTGGCAAGCCGGTATGGGTGGTCAATCGCACCAAGGAAATGTTGGATCTGCTGTCCAAGCATGATGACAAACTGACAGATCCCGCTTCGGAAACCACCAGCCAACAGCCGGAATATTGCAAAAACCCCACCCGCTCGATCAATCCGCAATATCTGATCGTGGTCGGCATCTGCACCCATCTGGGATGTTCGCCTTCATATCGCGCTGAAGTTGCTCCCGCCGACCTTGGCCCGGATTGGGTAGGCGGCTGGTTCTGCCCCTGCCACGGCTCCCGCTTCGATCTCGCAGCACGTGTTTTCAACGGTTCTCCGGCTCCGACCAACCTGGTTATCCCGCCCCACAAGTATCTGTCCGATACCCGTGTGCTGATTGGCGACGACCAGGGCGCAGCCGCCTGATAGCGACGGGAGAGTTAAGTCATGCAAAAGTTACTCAATTGGGTTGATGAGCGTTTTCCGCTCACGTCCTCTTACAAGGCGCATCTGTCCGAGTATTTCGCGCCGAAGAATTTCAACTTCTGGTATTTCTTCGGTTCGCTGGCTTTACTGATGCTGGTGGTGCAGATCGTCACCGGGATTTTCCTGACCATGCATTACAAGCCGGACGCAGCGCTGGCCTTCGCTTCCGTCGAGTACATCATGCGGGATGTCGATTACGGTTGGCTGATCCGCTACATCCACTCCACCGGTGCCTCAATGTTCTTCGTTGTGGTTTATCTGCACATGTTCCGCGGTCTGATCTACGGTTCCTATCGCCAGCCGCGAGAGTTGATCTGGATATTCGGCGTCATTATCTACTTGGTGCTGATGGGCGAAGCCTTCATGGGTTATCTGTTGCCCTGGGGCCAGATGTCCTACTGGGGCGCGCAGGTCATCATCAACCTTTTCTCTGCCGTACCGTTCATTGGTGGCGCGCTGTCGGAATGGATTCGTGGTGACTATGTTATTGGTGACGCCACCTTGAATCGCTTCTTTGCATTCCATGTCATCGCATTGCCTCTGGTCCTGCTGGGCCTGGTGGCTGCTCACCTGGTTGCGCTGCATGAAGTGGGTTCCAACAACCCTGACGGTGTCGAAATCAAAAAATTGAAGGGTGCTGACGGTCATCCGCTGGATGGCATCCCGTTCCATCCTTATTACACGGTGAAGGACATCCTCGGGGTCGTGGTCTTTCTGATTGTTTTTGCCGCGATCGTGTTCTTCGCTCCGGAAATGGGCGGCTACTTCCTGGAAGCCAACAACTTCATTCCGGCCGACTCGCTGAAGACGCCGGAGCACATTGCGCCGGTCTGGTACTTCACGCCTTACTACGCCATCCTGCGCGCCATTCCGCCGATCTTCGGCTCGCAGTTCCCAGGCGTGGCGGCAATGGGGGTCGCCGTTTTGATCTTCTTCGCGTTGCCTTGGCTGGACAAGTCGCCGGTCAAGTCGATCCGTTATCGCGGTCCCAAGTTCAAGATCGCGCTGACGTTGTTTGTGATTGCCTTTATTGGCCTCGGCATCCTTGGCGTTCTGCCCGCGACGCCGCTTTACACCCTGATTTCACAAATACTCTCAGGTGTGTATTTCGCGTTCTTCCTGTTGATGCCTTGGTACACCAAAAATGACACGACCAAGCCGGTTCCGGAAAGGGTGACCCAATGAAAAAGCTGTTCTTCCTGCTTTTGGCTCTGCCGTCGCTGGCCATTGCTTCTGGTGCCGGCATCCATCTGGATACTGCCCCGATCAACCTGAACGATCATGGATCTCTGCAGCGTGGCGCCCGGGTGTTCATCAACTACTGTCTGAATTGCCACAGTGCTGCTTACATGCGCTACAACCGCATGCAGGATATCGGCCTGACCGAAGCGCAGATCAAGAGCAATCTGCTGTTCGCGGCTGAAAAACCGGGTGAAACCATGAAGGTGGCGATGCGTACCGCCGATGCCAAAGCCTGGTTCGGCGCGCCGCCGCCAGATTTGTCGGTGATTACCCGTTCACGCGGTCCGGATTGGGTTTACACCTATCTGCGCAGTTTCTATCGTGACGATAGCCGCCCCACCGGCTGGAACAACACTGTCTTCGACAAGGTCGGCATGCCGCATGTAATGCAGGAATTGCAAGGTCACCTTGCGCCGGTGTATCGCATGGAAAAGGGTGAAGACGGCAAAGAACATCATGTCATTGAACGTTTTGAACTGATCAAGCCAGGCAAGTTGACGCAAGCCGAATACGACGCTTTGGTGGGCGATCTGACCAATTATCTGAACTGGATGGGTGAACCTGCAAAAGGCGATCGCATGCGGATTGGCCTCGCGGTACTCCTGTTTCTCGGCGTATTTTATGTAGTTGCCTTCTATCTCAAGAAGGAATTCTGGAAGGACGTGCACTAAGCACGCGGTACCCATCATGATGCTTCTCTATTCAGGCGCCGCCTGCCCCTTCAGCCAGCGCTGCCGCATTGTCCTGCATGAAAAGGGCATGGACTTCGAGATCAGAGATATCGATCCGACCGAGAAGGCGGACGAAATCGCCGCGATGAACCCCTACAGCCAGCTGCCCATCCTGGTAGAGCGGGAGCTGACGCTGTACGAATCCAATATCATCAACGAGTACATCGACGAACGTTTCCCGCATCCGCAACTGATGCCGGCCGACCCGGTGATGCGCGCGCGCGCGCGTTTGTTTCTGCACAACTTCGAACGCGATCTTTTTTCGCATTTGAATGATGTCGTGAATGGCACGCCGAAAGCGGCGGAAAAGGCGCGCATGATCGTGCGCGACAATCTGACCCAGATCGCGCCCATCTTCAACAAGCAGAAATATATGCTGGGCGATGAGTATTCGATGCTCGATGTCGCCATCGCGCCCTTGCTGTGGCGGCTTGACCATTTCGGCATTCAAATGCCGAAGCAAGCCACGCCATTGTTGAAATATGCGGAACGTCTGTTTACTCGTCCGGCTTTTATCGAGGCACTGACCCCGATCGAAAAGGCCATGCGAAAGTGAGCGTTTGAGAGCGCCAGAACGTGAACACCCTGTCGCAACAGCCCTACTTTCTGCGTGCACTTTACGAATGGTGTGTCGATAGCGGCCACACGCCGTATCTGACTGTCCGTGTCGATAAACAGACGCGTGTTCCGCAAGCCTTTGTCAAGGATGGTCAGATCGTTCTGAATGTTGGGCCGAGTGCGGTGCGCAATATCCATATGGACAATGATTGGGTCACGTTTTCAGCGCGATTCGGCGGCATGTCGCATTCGATCGAAATTCCGGTCGGCAACGTGATTGCGATCTATGCCCGTGAAACCGGTGAAGGCATGGCGTTCGAGAGTCTGGAACCGACGAGTCTGAACGACGATGCAGTTGAGCAGGCATCGGAGCTTTCTGGCCAAGAGAACGACACGTCTGCCCCACCCAGCCAGCCAAAAGGTAGGCCACATCTGACGGTGGTGAAGTAAATATGTGTTGATTGGTAGCACCTTTATGCCGACATAGCTCAGTTGGTAGAGCAACCGCCTTGTAAGCGGTAGGTCACCAGTTCGAATCCGGTTGTCGGCACCAGAAAAACCAAACGGCCTGTATCACTGCAGGCCGTTTGTCATTTCTGGTTCATTTATTGTCGGGTTTTAGAAGGTTTATTTGATTGCGAATAAAAAAATTAAAATACAAGGGCATGGATGCAGGTTTCTCCTTGCGATACTGAAGTGTGCTGATTAACATCCAGCCCGCTGTAAACCGTTTGTCACACTAATCACACCGTTTTCGAGGGGAAACACGCTATGCGCAAGACTCAACTGTTACTCGCCCTGGCCAGCATTTGCTTTGCCAGCTCTGCATTTGCAACCAACGGCTACTTTGCACATGGTTATGGCATGTCCGCCAAAGGTATGGGTGGAGCCGGCATCGCATTCCCACAAGACACCTTGGCTGCCGCGACCAATCCGGCCGGGATGGTGCATGTGGGCAACCGCATGGACATCGGCCTGGAGATTTTTGCACCGGATCGTGGATTTACATATGGTGCTGGTTCGCCTGATGGGAATGGCAACGGCGCGATGGAAAGCTGGTTCCCGATTCCTGAATTCGGCTACAACCGTATGATCAATCCAAACATGTCCTTTGGTGTATCGGTTTTTGGTAATGGTGGTATGAATACCACTTACGCTGATGGTGATCACCCGCTTGTGTCTCCTGCTGGAACTATGGGTATTGACCTGATGCAAATTTTCATTGCCCCGACTGTCGCTTACAAAGTCAATTCACAACTTTCTGTCGGCGCCAGCCTGAACTTGATTGCTGCAGCTTTCGAAGCTCAGGGACTTGGCACTTTTGGTGTTGGCAATAATGGAAAAGACTACTCGTATGGAGCGGGGATTCGCCTAGGTGGAATGTATCAAGTGAACGATAGCGTGACCCTTGGTGCGACGTATCAATCCAAGAGCAACATGAGCAAGTTTGATGACTATGCTGCTATGTTCCCGAATAGCGGCGAATTTGATATTCCTGCAACTTACGGGGTAGGTATCGCATTTAAGGCTAATGACAAGCTTGATATTGCTTTTGACGTGATGCGTATTGAGTATGAAGGGGTCGATGTTACAGGGAATGCGGCTTTGTTCTCGCTTTTTGGGGCCAATCAGCATGGTTTCGGCTGGAATGATCAAACTGTGTACAAACTTGGTGCGGCGTACAAATACAGCAACGATTTGACTCTGCGTGCTGGTATCAACTATGGGAAACAGCCGATTAATGTGGCGACTGTATTTAATGCAAATGACATCACGTCTGACTT
>JAIFLB010000209.1 GCA_020049245.1 Betaproteobacteria bacterium
TGTTTGACATGGACCTTGACGGTGCCTTCGGCGATGTCGAGTTCCTTGCCGATCAGCTTGTTGCTCTTGCCGGTGGCGATGCGCTCAAGGATGCGCAGTTCCTGTTCAGTCAGGCCGGCTTCTTCCGGGTTATCCGGTCGTTTCTGCTGACGCAGGGCGACGGCCAGCAGATGCGTCAACGCCTCCGAGACGATGATGCGTCCATCCGCCACCGATTGCAGGTTTTCCAGCATCTGCTCCGGCTCCATGTCCTTCAGCAGATAGCCATCGGCACCAGCGCGCAGCGCGGCTAACAGGTCCTCGGCCTGATCCGACACGGTGATCATGACGATGCGGGTGTCCAAGTCGCTTGATTTCAATTCCCGCAGCACATCGAGGCCGCTCATGTCTTTCATGTTGAGGTCGAGCAAGAGCAGATCGGGGTGCACACTTTTCACCAGCTGAATGCCGTCCTTGCCGCATGAAGCCTCGCCCAGCAAGGTGAAGCGGGGCAGGGTGCCGAGCAGTTGGGTGAGGCCTCGGCGAAACAGTGGGTGATCGTCGACGATGACGACGGTTTGCTTTTCAAGGGTCATGGTATCTCTGGCAATGAAACAGGGTCGGCTGCGTTGGCTTCAGCGTGGAAGCGCAGGCTGACCCGCGTGCCGCCTTGCGGGCGTGGCGTTATGCTGATCTGGCCATGCAGGCCTTGGGCGCGTTCGCGCATGATGCTGAGGCCGTAATGGAAGGCATCGCTGGGGGCGGTGATGCCGATGCCGTTATCTTCGACACTGATTTCAATCTCGCCACCGCCGATATGTCGGAGGCGAACCCAGGCTTCGCTGGCCTGGGCATGGCGGACTACGTTGGAGAGGGCTTCGCGGACAATTTGCAGGCTGTGGATTTCCTGGTTGGGTGTCAGGTGGCAGCCGGCAAGGCTGGCTTCAAGACTGATTTTGAGGTCGCCTCGATTGGCATAATCATCCACTGCCGTGGTCAGCAGGTTGCGGAAATCACCATCCATTTTCAGTCGGAAGGTGGCGAGCAATTCGCGCAGTTGGCGGTACGCCGTGGTGATGCCCTCGCGGAGATCGTGCAGCGTGGTTTCGGCTTCTTGCCGGCGCGCCGGGTCAGCCAGAACCGGTTGCAGCAGGCTGGCCTGAATCTTCATGTAAGTAAGTGACTGGGCGATCGAGTCGTGCAGTTCGCGGGCGATGATCGAGCGTTCTTCCTGCAAGGCGAGCAGACGATCCTGTTCGGTCTTGCGCGAGATGCCAAGCGCGATGCCGATATGCCGCGTCAGCGCTTCCAGCAGGCGGTTCTGCCAGGCATTGAGATGGCGGCCGGGCGGCAGAGACAGGCGCAACATGCCGTAAATCCCCGCTTTGTCCTGCAGCGGAATGGTCAGTATCGAGTTCTTGTCGTGATCTGCATAACTCCAGTCGGATTCGGTTCCAGCATGATTCAGGCATTTCGGGCAATCGCCTTCGCCGCGTTCCGGGCAGCCTTCCATGGTCGAGGCAAGCAGCGTCGCTGGCCCGCCGTGCTTGGGCAGCAGACACGCCATGCTGCCGGAGATATCGAGCACCTGTTCGATTTCCTGCAGCATGACCCGGTAGGTTTCCGGCGCCAGCGGCGCGTTGTGCAGGTTGGCGATGGCGTGATAGAGCAGGCCGAGCGACTGGTTGCTGCGGGTCAATTCCTCGGTTTTTTGCGCAACCCGTTGTTCCAGTTCCTGGTAGTTGTGTGCCAGTTCTTCCGCCATGAAATTGAACGCGCGACCGACCTGGCCGAGTTCATCTTCGCCGACATGGTGGGCGCGCGCGGTGAAGTCGCTGCGGGCGATTCGCGTCGCGCTGTTGAGCAGGTCGGAGAGCGGCGCCAGCACACTGCGACGGACGATGTAGATTGCCGCCAGCATGACCAATACGGTCAGCGCCAGCGCGACGCCAAGGACACTGCGCAGCCTGCGGATGCGCTGTTCGGTATCGGCTTCGAGTTGTGACACCATGCCGTCGATGTCATCCACAAAGTTGTCAATGCTGAGCAGCAAGCGGTTGTGCTGAACGCGAAGTTGCTTACTGTCCAGGGTGCTCAGGGTGGTTTCCAATAATTGCGGTTTGAGTTGAGCTTGCCAGGTCTGCTGGACCGACTGATAGCGTTTGGCGAAGTCGCTGTCCGGTTGCCGTTCGATGGTCTGCAGCAAATCCTTGTTGGTCAGGCTGGTTTCAAAACGGGCAATGGCCGCATGCAGGTAATGATGGTCATCGACCCGGTTATCCGCATCGGACAGCACCATGCTGCCCATGCGATGGCTCTGCATGCGCAAGCTGCCGGCGACGTTGATGGCACTGCCACTGCCTTGCACCCGCTCCGCCACAAGCACCGAAACCACCATTCCACCCACGCCAATCGCGGTAATGGCGATCAGCGATAACGCCAGGCCAAACAGAATGGAGCGTCCGAAAACGGTACGCCAGGATTTCTGCATCAGAGTTTCCACGTTGTGCGCTTTCCGGATTCTGAGTCGTTCGGATGGCCTGGCAGGCAGGCAAAGGAGGGATACCACTTTATATTCATCGGGCTGCTTCTGGATCAGGCGGTTGGATCAAAGGCTAGCAGAATCAATCAATTATCAAAGATGCAGATACTACTTTAGTGGTATCTCGACCAAATTGATCGGCTATACCCCTATCTCGAATCAAGGCTTTGCGCTCCTACACTGCAGTTGTCTGCAAACCTGCAGTCGGTCAAAAAGGTGGGAACGCATCATGATGTTGGAAACACGGCACTCGATTCCTGAAATTCTGTCCCGTCAAAAACTGTTTCGCAGTCTCGATGCATTGGAACTGGGGCGCTTGGCGAAAGGGACTTACGAGTACCGCGTCAGCAAGAATGAAGCCTTGTTCCAGAAAGGCGACATTCCCAGAGGCATGCATCTGGTTATCGCAGGGCAAATCAAACTTTTTCTGCCGGCCGCCAATGGCGCGGAAATGATTGTGCATCTGGCCGGCGCTGGCGATACCTTTGGTGAAGAGGCGGTGTTGCCGCAAAAACCGTGTCCGGTGGCCGCTGAGGCGAATCGGGATACCTTGCTGATGGTGATCGACAAGCAGGCACTGATCCTGGCCATGCAGCACAACTGCGATTTTTCCAATGCCCTGATGGCGCGCATGTGTGAACGCATGTGCAGCTTGATCGAAAACATGGAGACCTGCGTGCAACTCAACAGCGCGCAACGCGTTGTGCAATACCTGACCCAGCATGCGCCGATCGAGGCGGACAGTTTCGAACTCGAACTGGATTCGAACAAACAGACCATTGCGTCACAACTGAATCTGGCGCCGGAGACCTTCTCGCGGGTATTGAATCGCCTGTCGAAGGACGGCTATATCCACGTCAAGGGCCGCAACATCCGGCTGAAAAACCTCAACTCACTGCGCAATTACGCGGGCTGACCAGAACGTCATTCACGAACTGCTCAATCTGCCGGAACGCTCGCGTCAGGCGCTGAAAACGCTGAGTTGTTGACGATTCAGCACGCTGATTGTGCGGCCTTTGACCTTGATCAGGCCTTTCTCGGTCAGGTTGCCGAGTGCGCGGGAAAAGGTTTCCGGCGCCAGATTGAGTTGTGACGCGATGTTCTGTTTGCTCGAATGCAACACGACGTCGTAGGTCTCGCTGCCATTCACCGGCGCCGATTGAATCAGAAAGCAGACCACACGCTGCATGCTGGTGCGCAGGGTGCAACTTTCCATGTCATCCAGCAGTTCATGCAGACGGGAAGCCAGGCTGGCCAGCATTTTGCGGCTGAGTGTGCTGTTGTTGTCGATCGCGTCGAGCAGCGCCCGTTTCGAAATCAGGAGTACCAGGCTTTCAGTCATGGCCTGGGCGCTGACCGGATAGGGTTTTTCGAGAAACACCACGGCTTCGCCAAAGGTCGCGCCGGGGCCGCACATGTGGACGATTTTTTCGACTCCCTGCGAAGACGGCAATGCCAGTTTCATCTGGCCCATGACCATCACATGCATGCCTTCGGCTTCATCGCCCTTGTGGAATAACACTTCGTTTTTCTTGACCCGAAATTCTCTGCAGCCGACTGAGATCTGGGCCAGTTCTTTGTCTGACAAACCGCGAAACAAGGGCTGCCGGGACAGGATTTCGGCAATCGAGTGACGCGTTTCCTGGATCAAAGTACTTCCTTCAGCTGATGTGATTTTGCGCGGACCGAATTAAGACATTTACAGCTTCAAGGAAACTTGATCATTGTCAAAGTAATTAAAGGATGCCGTTGTCAGGATTGCTGCCACGTCTAACCCAAGGAGGAAGACCGTGAATTTTTCAGGCATTTTGGTGATGGCCAAACCCGACAACCATGCTCAGGTCATCGCGGCGCTCAACGCGCTCGAAGGGGTTGAAGTGCATCAGGTGGACGCAGCGACCGGCCGCATCGTCGCGGTTCAGGAAGCGGAAGACATTCACGCCGAGATCGAAGGCGTCAAACGCATCAAGGCAATTCCCGAAGTCATCATGGCGGAGATGGTCTACCACTATCTCGCCGACGATGAACGTACTTACGAAGCCATGCCGCCGGAGTTGATCGAGCAGCAGGATGGGTTCGAAACCTGTGCCGTTCCGGCATATCTGAACAGTTGATCAAGCTAGCGGCATGCCGTTATCCGAACAGGCCGAAGCCGCCGTCAAGGCTGGCGAAGCAGGCTGGCAGTGGGACAAGGGCGTATGCCGATTCTGTGGCACCGGCTGCGGCATCATGATCGCCACCAAGGGCGGCCGCATCGTCGCCACCAAGGGCGACCCGGATGCGCCGGTGAACAAGGGCCTGAACTGCGTCAAGGGCTACTTCAACGGCAAGATCAATTACGGCAAGGATCGCCTGACCCAGCCTTTGCTGCGCATGACCGACGGCAAGTTCGACAAGAAGGGCAAGTTCACGCCGGTTTCCTGGGAACAGGCGCTCGATGTGATGGAAGAAAAAATGCGCTGGGCGATGAAAGAGAAAGGCCCGCACGGCATTTCCATCTTCGGTTCCGGCCAGTACACCATCCATGAAGGCT
>JAIFLB010000198.1 GCA_020049245.1 Betaproteobacteria bacterium
CGTATATCCCGGCAAGGCCTGGCTCAGATAGTTGGCCAGGGGTTGCCAGCGCGCCTCCAGCAGCGGCTGCGGCCGATACGCCAGCATGCCCAGGGTCAGCGTCTGGTTGGCGGAAACCGGGGTCAGCAGACCGAGGTTGGCGGCAAACAGGCAGATAGCGGCAACCCAAACGGGAAACGGTTTCACGCCGGCATCCTTTCAGTTTGAACAACCGGAGGGCGATCCGGCTGAAATGTGTGCGGCAGTTCCAGCACCAGGCGCGCGCCCAAGCCCGGCCCTTCGCTTTCCAGCCGGATGTGGCCGCCCATCTCGTGGGCAAACAGGGCCGCCGTATGCAACTCGAAGCCGGCGCCGCCGGAATGGAACACCGCATCCAGTTGATCAGGTGCCATGCCGACGCCGTTATCGCTGACCGTGATCCGAACCCGCGTCGGATCAAGCCGTTCAGCGCGAATCTCGATGCGGCCCGGCGTGGTTGGCGAAGGGCGCGCCTGGATCGCCTTGCAGGCGTTCTGGGTGACATGCATCAGTGCCTGCTGGAATTTGTTGCGGGGCAGGATCATGGTTGGCAGGTCGTAGGCAAAATTCAACGCGGTTTCAATCGCATACCGCTTCAGCGTGTCTTCATTCAGCGCAATCACATCACCGATGGCGGCGGCCAGATCAAAATGGGTCACGGCGGCATCCGGCAATACCGCGTTCTGCTGGATGCGCACGATATCGGCGATATGCCGCACGCTTTCGACGATACGCTGACCGCGCACCTTGAGTCCTTCTTCATGCAGGCGGCGAATCACCGCCGCCGCTTTGCGTTCGATCTCCAGCAGCCGCTCCGTATCCGCGCGGCTGGGTGTCGCCAGCCGCAGGCTGGCCTCTTCATCGCGGACGTTGCGCTCCAGCAATTCGGCCACCCGCGCCAGATCGTCGCTGGTCTTGCGCATGCCTTCCGCGTCGGCGGTGATGGCGGTGATCGCGTTGCCGATGTTGTGCAATACCGACACCCCCATTTCTGCGACGCCGGACTGAAACGCCGCATAGCGTTCCAGTTCCTCGGCTCGCCGGCGCGCCCGGATATCGCGGGTGACGCCAAGCAGGATGACATGCCCGCTACGCTCGTCGAGGCGATAACAGGTGACGACTTCCGACCAGACGCTGCCCCCCGCCTTGCATGGCTGCTCGACCTCGTTCAGGTAAAAACGGTCAGCCGCCGCCTCGCCCAAGCGGAATGCGGCGGCGCGTTCAAGAATCAAGGCCTTCAGCGATTCCGCCCACTTCGGCAACAACACGACATCCAGCTGCGCGCCATCCAGCTCTTCAACGGAATAGCCAAGCAACGCGGTGACGCTCGGGCTGACATAGAGAAAACGCAGGCTTTCGGTATCCAGCATCCAGACCACATCCTTGATGTTCTCGGTCAGGAATCGATACTTTTCTTCGCTCGCCGCCAACTCGCTGGAACGCTGCGCGACACGTTCCTCCAGTCTATTGGTCAGCGCATAGTTGGCCTTCAGGTTGAACTTCAATACCCGCGACAGGATACCGATTTCATCGTTCGCTAAATCTTCCGGCAGGGTTTCGGGATCACCCGTGTGCTGCACAGATTCGACCAATTGATCCAGCCGCCGGGTCAACCCCAACGCCAGCTGATGCGAAGCAGTCCAGGTAAACCAGACCAGCAAGGCGGCCACGATCAAAAAAATGCCGATCACCGGCAAGGCCGCAATCAGCCAGCTTGGCTGCCGTTCAAACAATTCCAGTTCAAACGCATACAAGCCCTCCACCTCGCTCGATGTCAGCGGCAGGCTAGTGCTGAGATAGCGAATGCCGTCGGTATTCGGGATCACCAGCAATTCCTTCTGCCCCAGGTGCAGCGCCATGCCGTGGTTTTCACCCAGGCTGCTGGCGCGGACTTGCACCAATCGGTCCAGCGATACCTCGCCGAGCAGGATGCCGATCACCGCCTGGGTATAGGGAAACGACACCGGGAATGCCAGGATCAGGCGTTGCCGGTCAACATCGACATGGCCCACCGGCCGGCCGCTTTGTTGCGCTTTTTGCAAGGGCAGGCGCAGGCCGGCATCGTTCGTCGGGTCGAGCGGCGTCTTTCCAGCCGCGATCAAGCGGCCGCGATAGTCGAGCAGGGTCAGTCGGGTTTGCTGGTTGAGCGCACTCTGGCTGCGCAGATAGGGCCGCAGATAGGGCCGCAGATAGGCATCGCGGCCGGCGCTATCGGAGATCGCCGTCCACACCAGCGGACTCTGGCTCAAAAACTGCATTTCATTGGCAATGCCATCCAGTTGACTGGCCAGATCGCCACGCAAGGTTTGCAGCGTCATCGCATGCTCATTCAACGTGGTGGCGCGCAGATTCCACAACGACAGCAGCAGCATGCCCAAACCGAGCACACTCACCAGCAACATGGCCAGCGCAAAGGCGGCGCGCTGGATGCGCTGCGCCAGCGAATCGCCGACATAGCCGGGAATCAGGCTGCGCAGCAGTCGCTGCGCCGGTGCGTCGAGGGTGTGAAAAGACATGCCTACCTGCCTTGCCCTCTGGCGGCTTGCGGTTTATTCGGCAACGGCTTATTCGGTAACAGCTTATTCGGTAACAGCTTGATCGGCAGCAAGCGGTCATCGGCGCTGTAGCGGGCCATGAACACCTGCTCCGGCCCCAACGCGTCATGCCGCTGCGGCGTGAACGGACGCGCATAACGCCGCACCAGGCCGTCGTAAGGCCCCAGGTTTTCCAGTGCATCGCGAATCTTGCGCCGGTCGGTGCTGCCTGCCCGATCGATCGCGCGCGCCAGCAAATGAGTCAGGTCATAGGCATGCGCAATCCCTGCCATAGCGTTCTTTCAACGCCTTCAGCACGCGCTGCGCCACGGGCGATCTGGCGTTGGCAAAGCTGAAGGTCTGGATCACCGAAAAATCAATTTGATCCAGCGCCGCGCCTGACATCTGCGGGAAGTTGCCGCCGGTGACGCCCCAATGGCTGACGATCGGCAAGCGCTGTGCCGCCGGCAGGGCGGCCACTTCCTTGACCAGAATCGAGCCCTCCGCCTCGTTCGCCACCAGGATGAGCACTTGCGCCCCCGCCTGCACGATGTCCAGATAGGCTTCGATCAGGCTGCTGTCGCCCCAGTTGTACCAGCGTTCCTTGACGATGCGGACGCCCGCCGCCGAGGCGGCCTTGTTCAACGCCTCCTTGTTGCTGCGGCCCCAGGCGGTATTCGCCAGCAGCAGGCCGACCCGTTCCGCCTTGTGATGCTTATGGGCAAAGCCGAGCAAGGCCGGTGCGGCCCAGGCATCCTTGAGCGACAGGCGGAAAATGTAATTCGGCCGCAACGGATGCTCGCTGATCTGGTCCGCCGAGCTCCAGGGGGCAAAAATCGGCAGCCCAATTTGATGCGCCGGCTCGATCCATTCCACCACCACCGGGCTGTACTTGCTGCCAAATACACCAACCAGGTCCGGCATCGCCGCCAGTTCGCGCAGGTTATCGACGCCTATCGCCGGAATCGAGCGGTTATCGCGCATCACCAGTTCGAGTTTGCGCCCCTTCAACACCCCGCCGGCGCGGTTGATCTCGTCGATGGCGATCTCCATGCCCTGCCGCACGGCATTCGCCGAGGTGCTGGTCTGGTGGCCGAACTCGGCATCCAGGCCAATCAGCACCGGCGGTTTATCGGCGGCGAATGCAACGCTGGCGGACAGATTCAGCGCCAACAGCGCGGCCAGGCCGATGCGTCCCGCCAACCTAACTGCAGGTCGCATCAACTCGCGCCAGTAGACGTAGGTTGGGCAAAGCGGAGCGTGCCCAACTTGCCCACATATGCTGTTGGGCACGCTGCACCAGTTCTTGGCACGCCGGATGCCTAAGCGGCCAAACCCGCCGCCAAGGCATCCGCTGCGCTTTGCCCAACCTACCCTGTTCAAATCCGCCGATTGAACAATCCCGGTAAATTTCTGCCGGATCAATTGCATCACGCCGCGCGCGCGCCTCACCGCAACAGTAGATTTCTTCACCTCATTCATTGTTTTTCTCCTGATTTGGACAATTGGCTTGCGCCGTCATCCTTGGCCTCCGTCACCGAAGATTCCTTGACCCCGCACGGTAATTCGATCGTCAACAGCGCGCCGCGATTGATGCCATCGCTTTCCAGCTTGATGCTGCCGCCCATTTCCTGGACAAACAGCGCGGTGGCGTGAAGGCCGAAACCGCTGCCGCGCGCCTTGGTCGAATAGCCAAATTTGAACAGTTGTGCCTGCTGTTCGGCGTCAAACCCGGCGCCGTTGTCGCGCACGCTGAGGCGCAGGCGATCCAGCCCGAGCCTGTTCGCGCGCAGCTCGATGACACCGTCGAGCTTCTCCTCTTCCTGCCGCTTGGCAATCGACTCGGCGGCGTTCTTCACCACGTTCAGCAACGCTTGCAGCAACTGGTTGTGCGACATCGTGACCTGGGTCAAAGCCTGATCGACCTCGACATTGATCCGGATGCGGTGGCGTTTCAGGTTGTCGCCCTGCAGGGTCAGCGCATTCTGAATCGCCTGGCCGAGGTCGAATGTGCTGGTGCTGGCGTTGGGCAAGGCGGCGGTCTGCTGGATGCGCACGATGTCCGAGATGTGCTGCACGCTGAGCACGATGTTCCTGCCCCGCGTGTTCAACACCTGATCGCCCAATTGGCTGATCGTGCGCGCCGCTTCGCGCTGGATCGCATGCAGTCGTTCGACTTCAGTGTCGGCAAATTGACCGGCGGCCAGCCGCTTCAGGCTGGCCTCGACGCCGAGATGCAGCAACTCGGCGACCCGCGCCAGGTCATCGCCCGCCTGCCGCAGCGCGCGCGCGTCATCCGACATCGCGGTAATCGCATTGCCGATGTTGTGCAGCACCGAGACGCCCATTTCCGCCACGCCGGACTGGAACGCCGCATAGCGCTGCAGCTCCTCGCTCCGCTTGCGTTCGGTAATGTCACGCGCGATGCCCAGCACGCCAATCAGCCTGGCATCGGCATCGCGCAGCGGCAGTTTGAGCGTCTCGACCAGCTCACGGTGGCCGTCATTGGCAAACGTAAGCCACTCCTCATTCATCTGCGGCTGATCGCCCAGCATGGCCATTTCATCGTTGGCGCGGAAGCTGTCCGCCAGTTCCCGCTCGACGAAGTCGTAATCGGTGCGACCGAGAATATTCGCCTCACTTTCGCCAAAGAACTGTTCGAAACGCGGGTTGCAGAACAGATAGCGGCCGGCCTCGTCTTTCAGCCAGATCAGATCCGGAATTGCATTGATCAGGGCATGTTGCTGCGCATGACTGAGCGCGATTTCGCGGTTTCTGCGAACCAACTCAGCATCGCGCTGGCCGAGGGCATCCAGCATGGTGTTGACATCGCGCGCCAGTTCACCAACCTCGTCGTTGCCCAATGGCGGCACCCGCTGCGCGTCACCACCAGCGCTGACGTTCTCGGTCACCTGGCGAATGCGGTACAGCTTTTGCGTCAGCCGCACGCCCAGCCAGCCCGCCATCAGTGACCCGATCAGGATCGCGGCCAGCGCATAGAGCAGGCCATTACGGGTAATTTCCGCCAGTTGATTGCCGGTGATGCGCTGGCTGATGCCGACCCGGACCCAGCCGATCGAACGCCCGCCCAGGTTGACCGGCTGCAGCACATCCACCAGAGCGGCGGAATGGCTCAACACGTTCGATTTCATCTCGCGCGGCAGATCATGCACATAGCGCCCGGCATGTTCCTGCTGGCTGTGCGCCATGATGCGGCCGCCCGAGTCCAGAATCATGGCGAATTCAAGTTCTGCGTAACCTTGCTGGGCATCGATGATTTCCTGCAATCCGGCGACATCGCGCGAAGCCAGCCAGCCAGCCGAAGAAACCGCCAGCGATTCGGCCAGGGTGAGTGCCTGCTCGGTCTGGCGTTGCAGCAACAGCGACTGCTGGCGCTCGGTCAGATCCCAGATGAACAGCGTCATCATCACCGCATGCACCAGCGCCACACCGACAATCAACTGTCCGCGCAGGCCGCCCAGCCAGGCCAGGAACCCCTGTTTTCGGCTCATGGCGCGACCTTCGCCGGCGTGCGGACATCCACCGGACGCACTTCGGCTTCAAAGCGCGCGACAAACTCGCGCACCACGTCATAGTCGGCATCGGTTGCGGCATGGAAGCGCGCGGTTTCCATGCCGGCCAGAATCTCGCGCCCCGCCGGCTGAAGATGCAACTCGATCAACAGCGCAGCCACCGCTTCGCTCACCTCGCGCGGCACATTGTCGCGCGCCATCACCGCGTTATTGATCAACGGCGGCGTTTCCCGCAATACCTTCAGTTGCGCTGCCTTCTCCGGCTGCGCCTTGACAAACGCCCGCCACGGCGGCGGCCAGGTGACCCCGGCGGCGGTGTGGCCGAGATAGGCATTCATGATCGCCGACTCCTGCGAGCCGACATAACGGTTCTCGATGTCCCGGTTCACATCGATGCCCTGCGTATGCATCAACCACTGCGGCATGATGCAGGCAGCCAGCGCGGTGGGGGACGGATAGGCCACCGCCTTGCCGCGCAGATCGGCGATATCGCGGATCGGAGCATCGCGGCGGACGATGAACAAACCCTTGAAATCGGCCGCATCACCCGCCATCGCCAGCACGCGATAGCCGGACTTCATCGCCTCCAGCGATTGCCACGGATTCGGCAGCAGGAACTCCGGCTCGCGCTGGCGGAACTTGCGTTCGAACTCGGGATAGTCACGTGACGCTTCGACTTCAACCCGAATGCCGGGCAAGCGCCCCTGCAAGCCGGCATTGAGATGATCCGCCAGCGGCTGGTAGGCCTGCAGCAACTTGGCCGGGTTATGCAACGGATGCACCGCCAGCCGATAGACGCGCTCCGCCCGCGCCGCCGGCGCATCGGCATAGACCGGGCCTCGCGGCGCGACCTGTTGCTCACAGCCGGACAAGCTGATGAACGCAATCGCCAACATGACCAGCCAACCAGCAAAGCCACCGAAGCCCCCGTAGGATGGGTCAAGCGCAGCGGACCCATCAGCACGCGGCGACAGATGGGTCCGCTTCGCTTGACCCATCCTACAAACCGCTCCTTCGGTAGCGAACGTTTCCGTGCCACTCAAACGCACGGTGCATTGATGGGCCTGCGTAGACAGAGAGATTCGCTGCCCCCCGTTGCTTGCGCCACCGTAGGATGGGTCAAGCGTAGCGGACCCATCAGCATGCGGCGACAGATGGGTCCGCTGCGCTTGACCCATCCTACAAACCGCTTCTTCGGTAGCGAACGTCTCC
>JAIFLB010000063.1 GCA_020049245.1 Betaproteobacteria bacterium
CTCGACGAAGCCGATCGCATGCTCGACATGGGCTTCCTGCCCGACCTGAAGCGCATCCTCGATTTCCTGCCGACACAACGCCAGACTTTGCTGTTTTCGGCCACTTTCGACGACAACATCGTCGGCCTGGCGCGCAGCTTCCTGCAGAACCCGCTCAAGGTCGAAGTCGCGCGTCGCAACACCTCGGCGGAAAACGTCGAGCAACTGGTCCACAAGGTGAAGGAAGAAGACAAACTCGACGCGCTGGTTCGCGTCGTGAAAACGCGTGGCATTGCCCAGGTGCTGGTATTCACCCGCACTAAGGTATGCGCCGACAAGGTCGGCCATCGCTTGCAGAAACGCGGCATTCAGGCCGCCATCATTCACGGTGACAAGGCGCAAGTGGAACGCTTTGCTGCTTTGGAAGGCTTCAAGCAGGGCAAGGTGCAATATCTGGTTGCCACCGACATTGCCGCGCGCGGCCTGGACATTGTCGAACTGCCCTGCGTGGTGAATTACGAATTGCCCTATGCGCCGGAAGATTACGTGCACCGCATCGGCCGCACCGGCCGCGCCGGCGCTTCCGGTTTGGCGGTCTCGCTGGTTTCGCCGGATGAAGAACGTTTGCTGGCGGGGATCGAGCGCTTCATCAAGCGCGATTTGAAAGCCTCGCCGTTGCCGGAGATAGCGCCACCCGCGCCGCCGGTTCGCCCAGTCGCGCCTATGGCGCCCAATCCTGTTGCTTCGGCGTCACCGGTTGCGGCGTCGCGGGCATCGGGTTCCCGTTTTGGCCGTTCGCGCGCCGAACCGGTTTGCGCCTTGTTGCTACCGCCAGCCCATCCTGTCGACGCTTCACCCTCTGCCGCACCGCAAGCATGAGTTCGGATTGGCTCTGGCTGCTCAGCCTGGGTGGGGTTGCCTGGATTTGGTGGGATGGCCTGCAAAAGCGCGAAATCGCAGTCCGCACCGCCCGCTTCGAATGCGAACGCGCCAGCGTACAGTTTCTCGATGACAGCGTTGCCCTCAGCAAGCTGCGCTTGCGGCGCGACAACAACCAGCGAGTCCGCATTTATCGCGAGTACTCCTTCGATTACTCCAGCGTTGGTGACGATCGCCAGGTGGGGCGGGTTTATCTGCTTGGCGAACGGGTTTTGACGGCGAATCTGATTGCCTGAGCCGGCATGACAGACAAAAAGGCCATTCTTTTACCTAAAAAGAAAGGCAAACCGGGTCTGTCCCCAATGCCGTTACGCTCCCATTAATGCTCGATTCCTGAATACGTCCTGCTTGACTGCCTTAAGTTATGGCGAGCGAATGATGTGCGACAGTTGGTATCCATTTCATGGGTAAAAATTAACCCGATATTGAATGATCAGCCGTTGAGATGGGTCTTCCATACCCCATGCACACATCTGGCATCAACTTCTAATCCATTGAAAAAACGTGGATTTTAAAAATTAGTGAATAGGCACAATCATTGCTGAAAGCCTTTCAGCTCTCTGAGCACGAAACAAGGTAGACGGAGAAATGAACCGGGAATACATCGGAAAACTCATTGTTTTTACAAACTTTACCCATGGCGCAGTGCGCGCGATTGCCCTGCGGATATCACGGTTTCATTTGTTTCGCTTGACTTGATCGGGACATAGCTTGTCATAACGCTGATTCATATGAGGAGAACGATATGAACTACATCATCCAGTGCAGCCGAATCCTATTCTTGGTTGCGGTATTTCTCTTAGGTGCTGTTTCGCCAGCCGCATGGGCCAACAAGAATGATTTTGCCGAGTGGCATCTCGACGTTGTGTTTTACAACGGATCCAAGGACAAGACAGATGAGCAGATCGCTGACGCTGTGCGATCCTGGGTGGACAAGGCGGAAATAGTCTATCAGCGGCGTCCAGCACTCAAGATTAGCTATCGGATCGAGAAGCTGGCCGAAAAAGGCGGCAAAGATCTGTCCAACCTGTCATTCGATTCCATGAGCCAGTATGCCAAGTTCATGGACGACCATTTCGACAACGTCGCAACCAGCAAGACAGAAGGTCACTTCACCGTCGTGATCACGGACAAACTTTGCACCAATGAGGGCAAGGAAAAATGCTGGGGCGGCTATGCCCATTTCCCGCATTCGGTAAATCCGTTCAGCCTAAAACGCGGTATCGCGCTGAAATCGAATGTAGATACCTACACCTTCACCCATGAGTTGGGACATGTCTTCGGTCTCAAACACACTTTCGAGCCCTACGTTGGCTTCAAGCTGCAATGCAACAAGCCCTTCAAACCCAAGGGACGTCCAGAGGGTGAATGCAATTCGTGCCCGGGTGGAATGATTGTTTATGACGTCAACGCACTGCCATCCAGCTGTAACGGCCGCACCAATCTCATGGACTACTGCACCAGCTTGATTGGAGACGAGTATCTGACGCCTTGTCAGGAAGAGCGCGCCGCCAACCAGCGTCAGAGCTACATGACCAGCGACGGCAAGACCAACTATTTCAAGCTCAAGGGCTTGGCAGGAGAGGCCATCTGCAAGGAAGACAACGATTGCGAAACGGACGAGTACTGCGACAAGGGCACCTTGACCGTGGGGCACAATCTCTGCAAAAGCCTCAAGAGCATCGGCGAAGCCTGTACTCGTTCCGATCAGTGTGTGTCCGGTCGCTGCAATACTGGCCAATGCAAAACCGCCGACGAGTGCCAGACCGATCAGGACTGCGGTAGCAATTCAGTTTGCAAGAAGGGGCCGATCGGCCTTGGACAGAACAAGTGCGTGGACCTTGTTTCACCTACCTGCCCATCCGGTTGGACGTATGAAATTCGCAATCCTCTGAACAAGGATCGTTGCACACGCGAGGTTACGAAGTCGGCCGCGCTTGAGTGCAAACTCCTAATCACAGACAAAGCCGAGAACTGGTCCGGTCCGCACGCCAAAACTGGCGAAGATGAGTGCAAGTCCAGCAAGGGCAAGGATCCCAAGGGAGTCAAATGCCCTGGCAGCTTCCGACACAATGTATTGCCGGGGGCCGATAGCTGTACCAAGACCGAAACGGAACATACGGATACCCAGTGCATTGCTGGTTGGGACTACAAGAGTCAATCCGGGCGTGACGTCTGTCAGCAGAAGTAATTACGAATATCGAAAACAACCTGGTGCCAACCTGTCGCCCGTCTAAAGGGGCCAGGTTTGGGCCAGGTTCGCGTTATTCAGAGATCAATACGAGACAGATCACGGTTCCCTTGAGAATTCTGCAAGGCCGTCTTCCCTAAAACGTCAAGCTTTCAAAACCCCTCGTCTTCCCGCAAATACCGCCACTGCCCCAGCGGCAGATGGCCGAGCACAACGCGGCCGATGCGCACGCGCTTCAATCCGACGACCGTCAGTCCGACCAGATCGCACATGCGGCGAATCTGGCGTTTGCGGCCTTCCTTCAGGATGAAGCGGAGCTGGTCTTCGTTCTGCCAAGCCACTTGCGCCGGGCGCAGTTTCTTGCCGTCAAGTTCGAGGCCGTGGTTGAGCAGTTTCAGGCCTTGTTCGGAGAGGTGGCCTTCGACGCGGACCAGGTATTCCTTTTCGATGTCGGAGTCGTCGCCGATCAGTTGCTTGGCGATGCGGCCGTCCTGGGTTAGCACCAGCAGGCCGGTGGAGTCGATGTCAAGGCGGCCGGCGGGGGCGAGACCTTTCAGGTGGTTGCCGTTGAAGGCGGGGCCGCCGCTGCCCTGCCAGAAGGCGTCCGGCGTGATCAGCACCACGGCGGGCTTGTAGCCGGGTTCGGGCTGGCCGGAGACGTAGCCGACCGGTTTGTGCAGCAGGATGGTGACGCGTTCCTGCTGGGCTTGTTGCGCTTTCCTGGCGAGCTCAATCTTGCAGGCCGGATCGACCCGCGTGCCGAGTTCGGAAATGCGCTGGCCATCGACGAGAACCAGGCCTTGCGCGATGTAGCTGTCGGCTTCGCGGCGCGAGCAGATGCCGCGCTCGGACATCAGTTTGGACAGGCGGATGCCATCCGGGTTGGGCGTTGGCGGCAGATTGGCCATTACGCTCGACTCGCGCTGGCGGCGGCCTGCCGGTGCACCCAGTCGGCGCCCAGGCTGCCCCAGAGGCTTTCCAGATAAGCCGGCGCGCTGACTTCGTCCAGTTTGGCGCGGGCTTCGGCCAGCAGCGCTTCGCAATGCGCGATGCCATCCGGTTCGCAGCGGGTGTTGGCTTCGGCGAGGAATTGCGTCAGGTAATCGACATGGCGATGGTAGAGGGTAATGTCGCGCTGCTGTTTGATGCTCAGGCGTTGCTTGTACCAGTCGCTGGCGAGCAGGGTTTCCTTGCTGAACAGATTGCGAATGTCCGGATGCGCCAGGTCTTTGCCGTCGAATTTTCCTGTCGCCATGATGTGCAGCAGGGCTTTCAGCGGCGGGCAGGCGTCTTCGATCGAACCGTCGTCGAGATAGCCCTGGGCGACTTTTTTCTGCGCTTCGACGATGTGGTTGACGCCATCGACGAAGGCGGCCAGGTTTTGCGTCTCCGGTCGCAGCATAGCTTCGTCGAAGACCTGCATCGGGTCGTCGAAAATCTTTCCCAGGAAGGCGTGCATGAAACGGGTGCTGATGCGATAGCCAAGCCGGCTGGCGAGCACCGGGGTGCCTTTGTGGTCGAAGTCTTCCAGTTTTTCCAGATAGCCTTTTTTGATCATCCAGCCTGCGTCGCGCTGTTCCGGCGTCAGGCGGCACCAGATTTCCGGCATCAGGAAGCTGATGTCGTGATCGACGCGGCGGTTCGGACCGATGTGGCCGGCGGCGGTGGTGTAGCCGTCATGGCCGCACAGAATGAACGAAACCAGTGCGTTGTTGAGGTCGGCGGTGGCGCACAGCGCGTTGAACGGACCCTTGGTCAGTGCGCCTTCGGAACCGGCGCCGGTGGTGGAGGGTGACTTGCCGGACAGGCTGGCGATGAAGTCCATGAACAGTTCAGGCAGTTCCTGGTAGTGGATCGGCCCGTACACCGCCAGCGGCCGGATGCCCGGCTTCGGCGGATTGTTGCGGCGGCCAGGCAGCATGGTGTTGACCGGCAGGTGCACCGGGTCGCTGATCCGCATGCGGCGATACAAACGGGTGCCCATGTCGGCGATGTGGCGCTCGATCGGATTGACCAGGTCCGGTCGCGCTTGCAGGTAGCGCACGTTCGGGCTGGGTTTGCCATTCACCAGGCGCGGATGCGCGGAGGAGACGAAATAGCCGTCTTCGCTGGCGGCGGCTTCGATGAATCGCTGCATCGGCAGGCTGTAATGATGGAAGGTCAGTACGTCGTCGACCAGTTCGCGCGCGTCTGCGCGGGTGAGCGGCTGGAAGTTGGAAATGAAGTTGTCGTCCAGCGTCAGGTCAAGTTCGGTGTGCGGGTCGAGGCCGCGATTCTTGGCATCGTCCGGGCGCTGGAACAAACGGGTTTCGCAGTTGGCGACGATCTTGCAAGCGGTGGCGCTGGCGATGCCGGCCTGGGTGTCGCGCAACAGTCGGGTGGGGATGGTGGCGGAGACGGCGATGTCGTCCGCCAGTTGCACTTTCTGCGCGCCGACAAAATCCTGCCGTACCTTGAACACGCGCCAGGCGCCATCTTCGAGGCGACCCACACGCAGGAAGCTGGCTTCAAGATGGCGACGGTGGAATTTGAGTTCATGCGCCGGCCGGCCATCGACCAGATCGACATTGAAGTGCTCGCGCCAGTCGTTACCCCATTCCGGCCGGTAGAAACGCTTGATCACGATGGCCAGCGCGCGGATGTGCGGCGGGATGGTTTCCAGCCAGGCGTTGTAATCGTCGGTGTATTCCTCCGACGGCGTCAGCAGGCGAATCACCGAGCCCAGCGTGCGGTTGAGGGCAAACAGGCCGCGCGTGTCCATGCCGCCGGTCGGTTGCACCTTGAAACGGCCGGAATAGCTGTGCCTGACCAATGCCTCGACCTGATCGAGGTCGTGTTTCAGGTCTTGCACATAGAACGGGCCGGATAACAGCGCGCTGACCAGCGACTTGGAAATCTCCGATTTGCCGCCGCCGGAAACGGTGCACGGCTTGTAGCAGAAGGCGCCTTCGGCTTCGCTGCCGACCAGCCGCCAGCTCGGGGCGTGCGGGTGTTGTTCCAGGTGCACCTTGAAGCCGCACGGATAGATGTAGGTGTAGCCGGCGAGCAGTTTCAACTGCCGCAGTTCGTTGCTCCAGGCCCAGTTGGCCTGCTGTTCGAGCAGGTCCATGTGGGTGTCTTCCGGCACGTAGATGATTTGCGGATAGCGTTTGTCGATGCCGTGGCCTTCCGGCCGGAAGTCGATGTCGTCGGCATATAGCCGCATCATGTCCTGCATCGTGTGGCCATCGGCCAGATAACGCGAATCGAGGCTGTAGCTGTCGCCCAGGTTGAAGCTGGGGAAGGCCAGCGCGCCACCGGAATGTTCTTCCTCACTGCCACCGAACAGGTTGGCGGCGTAGCTGATCTGCGACTTGATCTCTTTTTTGCTGTAGCCGAAATAGTTGTCGGCGATCAGGGTGACGATGACGCCATCCATGTCGCGGCAAACAATCTTGAAGGCGCCGCCTTCGTTGTAGCGCTCGTCCTCGTTCTGCCAGCACATGCCGTCGCGGCGCTGGCGCTCGCTTGCGTCATTCCAGTGCGGCAGGCCGACATCCTTCTTCAGCAAGCCGGTCAGATGCGGCGCCAGAATGACGCAGCCGGTATGGCCGGACCAATGCGCCACATCGAGACCGGCGTCGTTGTGCGGCAGATACGGGTCGCCGGCATTACCGAAGATGCGCTCGACGAAATCGAGATTCGAGACCAGGCCGCCTGGGACGAAGAAGCGGGTCTCCATGCGTTTTTCCGGCATCACGCCGGCTACTTCGGGCGATACCAGCGGGCGCAACAACAGCGAAACCCAGAGTTTCGCGCCACGTTCCTGTTCGGCGGTGAAGGGCAGCTTGAGCAACGCTTCGGGTGGATTCATCGCGGCGTTGAACAGCGCGGCAAAGGTCGCCGCCGGCACCGCCTTTTTGTCCCAGGGAATCGGCAGGCCGCCTTCGACAATATGGAACACACCATCAGTGGTGCGGCGGTCTTTGCTGGGGTTGTGCAGCACGCCCTGGCGAACGCGGTAGGAAGTCAGCCATTGCGATTCAAACAGGTCGCCCTCGGCCGGCAGCGAAAGTTCGGCGGCGAGTCCGGCGCGGTCGAGCACGAACGGGTCGGACGGCAGCTGCACGCTGGCATCGACGCCATTGCGCGCCAGGTAAGCGTTGATGAAATTCTGGATGCGCTGATCGGCCGGGCAGCGATAACCCTGCAACAGGCGACGATGCTGACGATAGTTGCGCAACAGGTCGTCGGCGGTATCCAGCATGTCGTCCGGGTCGCCCATCCAGCCGGGTTGCATCAACGAGGCGAGTTGCAGGTTGATCTGGCGCACGCGCTTCAGGCGGGCAGGGGGAATCGGCTTGCGCGTTTGCAGGGCGCGGGGAAGATCGTTATTCATTGGGATATCCGTCGATAAGTACTATCTTATTTTCGCATTAGCCTGTTTCTAAATCACCCGGCGCTGCAACATGGTCGTGTTTATCTGCTCAGCCGTTCATGTCGCTGAATTGCGCGTTCTTCTGCCAGTAGCCGCTGAGTAGAATGTCCATGATCGGATTCAAGGATAATTTCGCCAGAAAGCAGCCTCTGGGAACGCCATGATCGAACCAGCCAGCAATTGTTTCGAATCGCTGAAGGCCGGCGGTATGTTGCCGTCGCCGCAGGGGGTTGCCTTGGCTGTGCTGGAATTGACCCAGAAGCACGATGCCAGCATCCAGACGCTAACCCACCTGGTGCAGACCGATCCGGCCATGTCCGGCCGTATCCTGCGCTATGCGAATGCGGTGCATGGCGGCAGCCTGCGCCATATCGCTTCGCTGCCGCACGCCATTGTTTTTCTCGGGCTTTTTCGCGTGCGCCAGATCGCGCTCGGATTTTCCCTGATCGACCATTACCGCAGCGGCGCCTGCAAAGCGTTCGATTATCTTGGCTACTGGACCGCTTCGCTGGCGACCGGGATTGCGGCGCAGCAGGTTTCGGAGCGGGCTCAATGTCCGCCAGACGAAAGTTTTACCTGCGGCTTGCTGTCCGGCGTCGGCCGCTTGGCCCTGGCGACCGCGTTCCCGCTCGACTATGGCGGCTTGTTGCTGGAAAACCTGCCAGATCTGGCTTTGCGTGAGCAGGAAACCCAGCGTTTCGGCCTGGATCATGCCGCGCTATCGGCCGAATTGCTGCAGGACTGGGGCTTGCCGGAAATCTTCCATCAGGCGGTGCGTTATCACGAGCTGCCCACCGAGGCGCCATTTGCCGCCGGTTCCCGCTCCCAGGCGCTGACTTCCGCGTTGCATTTCGCCGCCAAGGTTGGCGCCTTGCTCAATCTGGATGCCGCGCAACGCTGGGAACGCGTGCCGTCGCTGTATCACGCCGCTGCGCAGATCGGCCTGGAAGATCATCAGGTTCCACCGCTGGTGGAAAGCGTCGTCGGCCACTGGCAGGACTGGGGCCGCGAATTACATCTGCCGACGCGGGATGTCAGCGACATCAAGTTGCTGCTTGGTTTGCCGCCGGACCCGGTGCAGGACGAAAACCTGTCAGCGCTGGTGGTGCTGCCGATGCGGGTAGCGCTGGTGACCAGCAATGCGGAACATCTGCGCGCGCTGGCTGAAACCCTGGATGCGATGGGCCTGAACGTGGAATTGGCCACCGAGCGCGATAGCGCGCTGCGTCTGCTGAGCGAAAAGCGGCCTGACATGATGATGGTTGAGTTGCCCGATGCTGGCGATGTGTCAGTCCAGACGCTGCGTGAACTGCGCGGCGGCGAGGCCGGCCGCCAGACTTATTGCATCGCCATGATCCCGCCCGAGGCGGAGGCTGGCGTCGCCCGTTTGATGCTGGCCGGGGCGTCGGATTACCTGTTGCTGAATTACAGCGAGGCGGCGCTGCTTGCGCGTCTGCATTCGGCGCAGAGGGTGGTGGCGCTGCAAGGCGCGGTGCGCAGCGAGCGCGAATCGGTGATTCGTTCTTCCAGCGAATGGGCGAGAAGCAACCGCCGCCTGTTGCAGGAGGCGCTGACCGATCCGCTGACCAAGCTGCACAACCGCCGTTACGGCCTCGATCGCTTCGCTCAGGAATGGTCGTTCTCGGCGCATAGCGGCGCGCCGCTGTCCTGCTTGATGCTGGATATCGATCATTTCAAGCGGGTCAACGATCATTATGGTCATGAAATCGGTGACCTCGTGCTGAGCCAGATCGCCAGCGTGGTTGAACGGACTTGCCGCAAGGCCGATGTGGTGTTTCGCTTTGGTGGCGAAGAGTTTTGCGTTGTCGGCCCGAGTACCTCGCTGGCGGACGCTATCCATCTCGGCGAGCGGATTGTGCGCGGTGTACGTGGTGAACGTTTCGGCGAATTGGGCAAGCGCTTTGCGGTGACCTTGAGTATCGGTGTCGCCACCCGCACGGCATCCGATATCGATCTGGAAGCGCTGCTTGCGCGCGCCGACAAGGCGCTCTACAGCGCCAAGAAAGACGGCCGTGATCGTGTCGTGGCGGCGCGTGGCGGCGATGCATCGGTTGTCGATAAAGCGTGATATGTTTTCGCCGCATTGGTTGCAACGATCCGATTCAACAATGCCGACCCAGAACTCTCAGGAGCGCCGTCCGTGACTCACCATGCCGCCGCAGCTTTCGACTACCAGCCGGGAGAAACCCTGTTTTCCGCGCTGGTTTCTGCGCTGCAACGTTTTGGCCGCAACACGCCCGGACAATGGGAAGACCAGAAGCCCGGCGCTTATTCATACGGTGATCTGCTCAAGATGACCCTGGCGCTGGGCCGTCTCGCCAGCAAGGTCAGCGTCCCCGGCGAACACGTCGGTGTGCTGATGCCGAACATGGTTTCCAGCGTCAGCCTGCTGATTGGTTTGTCCGCTTTTGGCCGCGTGCCCTGCATGCTGAACTACACCGCCGGCAGCGATGGCATGCTGAGCGCCTGCCAGACGGCGAGGGTAAAAACCGTGCTGACCTCGCGTCTGTTCCTGGCTAAAGCCGGTCTGGTCGAACAGGTTGAAGCGATGCGCGAATTGCGCTTTGTCTATCTGGAGGATTTGCGCAAGCAGTTCAGCTTGGTCGACAAGGCCTGGTTGATGGGTTTTGCCTACTGGTTGCCGCTTGCCGCCACCCCGAAGCCGGAACCGGAAGCGCCGGCGGTGGTGATGTTTACTTCCGGTTCGGAAGGCAAGCCAAAGGCGGTTGTGCTTTCGCATCGCGCGTTGCTGGCCAATGTGGCGCAGGCGATGGCGGTGTTTCCATTCGGGCCGAGTGATTGCGTCTTCAACGCACTGCCAATCTTTCACTCGCTTGGCTTGACCGCCGGCACCCTGATTCCGCTGGTTAGCGGTGCGCGCCTGGTGATGTACACCAGCCCATTGCACTTCAAGGTGGTGCCGGAAATGGTGCGCGAGAAGCGCTGCAGCGTGATGTTCGGCACCAGCACTTTCCTGCACCACTACGCTCGACATGCGCAGGCGGATGATTTCAAAACCATGAAGATCGTTGTCGCCGGCGCCGAGAAACTGGCCGACAGCGTGCGGCAAACCTGGCTTGAGCGCTTCGGCGTCGAGATTCTGGAAGGCTATGGCGTCACCGAAACCGCGCCGGTTCTGGCAGTCAACCTGCCTGGCGAGAATCGTCCAGGTTCAGTCGGACGCCTGATGCCGGGCATCGAGGCCAAATTGCTGCCGGTAGCCGGGATCGATGATGGCGCTGAATTGCATGTGCGCGGCCCGAACCTGATGTCCGGCTATTACCGCCACGCCGCGCCCGGCGTGCTGGAGCCACCGAGTTCCGCCGCCGGCGATGGCTGGCACAACACCGGCGATGTCGCAGCACTGGATGCGGATGGCTTCGTTTCGATCAAAGGTCGCTTGAAGCGCTTCGCCAAAGTTGCTGGCGAAATGGTCTCGCTGGAAGTGGTCGAGGCGATTGCCCGTGCCGCGTCGGGCGAAGCAACCCACGCGGCGACCTGTGTTTCCGATCCGGCGCGCGGTGAGTTGATCGTGTTGTTCACCACCGACCCGGCCTTGACCCGTGATCAACTCGCGGTTGCCGCGCGGAGTTTGGGGAGTCCGGAAATCGCCCTGCCGAAACGAATCATCGTGGTCGAAAGCCTGCCTTTGCTGGGCACCGGAAAGATTGATTACATGCGTTTGAAGGCGCTTGCGGAGGCAGCTTGAAATCGCTCTGGTCAGGCTAAATATAAGAAAACATTGATATAATTCGTCAACTTTTCGTATGGAGTCCGCCATGCCCATCTACGCCTACAAATGCACCGAATGTGGTTTTGAACAGGATGTAATGCAAAAAATGAGCGATGCCCTGCTCACCGAATGCCCGTCCTGCAAAAAATCCACTTTCGCCAAACAGCTTTCCGCCGCTGGTTTCCAGCTCAAAGGTTCCGGCTACTACGCCACCGATTTCAAGAACAGCGGTGCCAAGCCGGCTGAAGCGCCGGCGTGCGGTACAGGCGCGTGCCCGGCCTGTGTAAGCTGAAGTCGCTTTCCCCTTTGCATCGGGCAAAACGCAGCTGCGTTTTGCCCGATTTGTTTGAATGTCTTGTTTGAAAGCCTTGTTTGAAAGTCCCATTTGACTTCTGTTAAACGTTATTTCATCACCGGCCTGCTGATCTGGGTGCCGCTCGGCATCACCATCTGGGTCGTTACCGCACTGATGGGGGCGCTGGATCAGAGCCTGCTGCTGCTGCCGGAATCCTGGCGGCCGGATTTCTGGCTCGGCATCCATATCCCCGGCCTGGGTGTGATCCTGACCGGTGTGGTTATCGTCGTCACCGGCCTGTTCGCCGCCAATCTGATCGGCCAGCGCCTGGTGCTGTTCTGGGAAAGCCTGCTGCACCGGATTCCCGTGGTCAAAACGATTTATGGCAGCGTCAAACAGGTTTCCGACAGTCTGCTGTCCGGTTCCGGCATGGCGTTCAAGAAAGTGTTGCTGGTGCATTACCCGCACCCGGATGCCTGGTCGCTGGCATTTCAGACCAACATGCCGGATGAGGTGAAAGGGCAACTCGATGCCGAGCATGTGGCGGTGTTCATTCCGACCACGCCCAGCCCGGTCAACGGCTTCTATTTTTATGTTCGGCGCGACGCGGTGATCGAACTCGACATGACTGTCGATGCCGCGCTCAAAGCCATTGTTTCGATGGGTGTGGTGGCGCCGGTGATGAAACCGGATGTGGCCAACTATCCGGGCGATTGATTCAGTACTTCAGGATTTTTTATGCGTACACATTATTGCGGCTTCGTTAACACCGACCATATCGACAGCATCGTCAACCTGTGCGGCTGGGCGCATCGACGGCGTGACCACGGCGGTGTGATCTTCATCGACCTGCGCGACCGCGAAGGCACGGTACAAGTGGTGATCGACCCGGATACCCCGGAAGCCTTCAAGCTGGCTGAAGAAACCCGCAGCGAATTCGTGCTGCGCGTAGTCGGCAAGGTGCGCGCCCGGCCGGCCGGCACGGAAAATCCGAATCTGCCCACCGGCATGATCGAAGTGCTGACCCAGACGCTGGAAATCCTCAATCCCAGCTTGACGCCGCCGTTCCAGATCGACGACGACAACATCAACGAGAACATCCGTCTGCAATATCGCTACCTCGATCTGCGCCGCGAGCCGATGCAGAAGAACCTGCGTCTGCGCTACCGCGTCTCCAAGCTGATGCGCGACTACCTCGACCAAAAGGGTTTCATCGAAGTCGAAACGCCGATGCTGACTCGCAGCACACCGGAAGGCGCGCGCGACTATCTGGTGCCGTCGCGCGTGCATGACGGCATGTTCTACGCACTGCCGCAGTCGCCCCAGTTGTTCAAGCAGTTGCTGATGGTGGCCGGTTACGACCGCTATTTCCAACTCACCAAGTGCTTCCGCGACGAAGACCTGCGTGCCGACCGGCAGCCGGAATTTACCCAGGTTGACCTGGAGACCTCCTTCCTCGGCGAAGAGGAAATCATGAATCTGGTCGAAGGCATGATCCGCGACATGATGTTCAAGGCGCAGGGCACCGAATTGCCTGCCGCGTTCCCGCGCATGACCTTCCATGAAGCGATGAACCGTTACGGTTCCGACAAGCCGGACATGCGGGTGACGCTGGAAATCACCGAATGCACCGATGCGATGCAGGATGTTGCGTTCAAGGTGTTCTCCGGTCCGGCCAACGACCCGAAAGGCCGCGTCGCTGCATTGCGCGTGCCGGGTGGCGCTGCATTGAGCCGGGGCGAAATCGACAGCTACACCGAGTTCGTCAAGATTTACGGCGCCAAGGGGCTGGCCTACATCAAGGTCAACGACATCAGCCAGTTGAACGAAGCCGGCCTGCAATCGCCGATCGTCAAGAACCTGAATGAAGCCGCGCTAAAGGCGGTGATTGAACGCACCGGCGCGCAGAACGGCGACATCGTGTTCTTTGGCGCTGACAAGGCGAAGGTGGTCAACGACGCTCTGGGCGCATTGCGCCTGAAGATCGGCCACGAAAAAGGCCACGTCGATGGCCGCGCCTGGGCGCCGCTGTGGGTGGTTGACTTCCCGATGTTCGAATACAACGAGGATGAAAACCGCTGGGATGCGCTGCATCACCCATTCACCGCGCCGAAGGACGGGCATGAGGAATATCTGTCCAGCGATCCGGGCAAGGCACTGTCGAAAGCCTACGACATGGTGTTGAATGGCTGGGAAGTCGGCGGCGGTTCGGTGCGTATCCATCGCCAGGAAGTGCAGGAGAAAGTCTTTGCCGCGTTGAACATCGGCGTGGAAGAGCGGCGCGAGAAATTCGGCTTCCTGCTCGATGCGCTGCAATACGGCGCGCCGCCGCACGGTGGTCTGGCCTTCGGCCTGGATCGTCTGGTCACGCTGATGACTGGCGCCGAATCGATCCGCGACGTGATCGCCTTCCCGAAAACCCAGCGCGCTTCCTGTCTGATGACCAGCGCGCCGAACGTGGTCGACGAGAAACAACTGCGCGAACTGCACATCCGTCTGCGCAACACGGCGGCGGTGGTTCCGGGCGCTTGAGGCAGGGCTGATTTATCGTCACACCGGCATTCGCCGGTATGACGGTAGGCCGGTCAGTCAGCTACCGCGACCTCGCCGCGCAATGCCGGCGTCAGATGCGGCGTGATGGTCTGCAACAACTGCACGAATACCTTCGGATTACCGGCCACCACATTGCCGGATTGCAGGTAATTCTCTTCGCCGGCGAAATCGCTGACCAGTCCGCCGGCTTCCTGCACCAGCAGGCAACCTGCGGCGATGTCCCAGGCATTCAAACCAATCTCGAAGAATCCATCGGTGCGTCCGGCAGCCAGCCAGGCCAGATCGAGCGCAGCCGAGCCGGGGCGGCGCAGGCCGGCGGTCTTCTGCACCAGATCCTTGAACATCGCGGTGTAAGCGTCGAGGTGGGTGAAATCGCGATACGGGAAACCGGTGCCGATCAGCGCGCCCTGCAATTTGTCGCGCTTGGAAACCCGGATGCGACGTTCGTTCAGGAAGGCGCCACGGCCGCGCAGGGCGGTATAGAGATCGTTGCGCACCGGATCGTAGATCACCGCGACGGAAAGCTGCCCCCGATACACCAGTGCGATGGAAATGCAGTATTGCGGGAAGCTGTGCAGGAAGTTGGTGGTGCCATCGAGCGGGTCGATGATCCATTCGTATTCGGCTTCGCCCAGAGAGCCGGATGCACCCGACTCCTCGGCTAGAATCGCATGGTCAGGGTAGGCATCCAGCAGGGTCTGGATGATCGCCTGTTCCGCCTTTTGATCGACCTCGGTGACGAAATCGTTTTCGCCCTTCGAGTGGATGGTCAAACGATCCACATCGTCAGACGCACGGTTGATGATGACGCCAGCGCGCCGGGCGGCCTTGACCGCAGTGTTGAGCATCGGGAGCATTATTTTTTCCAAAGAGCAATGATTTCGAATCGGAATTTTACCTTGAACCCGCCTTCTCTTCTCCACCCAGTCCGCATCGTCCTCGTGCAGACCAGCCATCCCGGCAATCTGGGCGCGGTGGCGCGAGCGATGAAAGTCATGGGCTTGTCTGATCTGGTGCTGGTCGAGCCAAAATGCGCCATCGACGATGAAGCCCGCGCGCGCGCGTCCGGCGCCGTCGATGTGCTGGATAACGCCCGCATCTGCGCCAGCCTGGAGGAAGCGCTGGCCGACACGGTGCTGGCCGCCGCCTGCACCTCGCGTCGCCGCGATCTGCCGCATCCCGCCTTTACGCCGCGCCAGGCCGCGCCGGAATTGTTGCGCATGGCGCAAGGCGGTCCGGTGGCGGTGGTATTCGGTTCCGAGACCTTTGGCTTGTCGAATGAGCAACTGATGAAATGCCGCTGGCTGCTCAATATTCCGACCAACCCCGAGTACGCCTCGCTCAACCTCGGCGCGGCGGTTCAGGTGCTGGCGTATGAACTGCGCTGCACGCTGGAAGATGCGGTGTTGCCTCTGCCGGAATTCCAGCCCGCCTCACACGCCGCCCAGGAAAGCCTGTTGACCGAGATGGAGAAAGTGCTGGTCGAGATTGATTTTCTCGACCCGGCCAACCCGAAACGCCTGATGCCACGGCTGCGGCGCGGAATTTTGAATGCAGCCCGGAAGCCGCGTTGAATAGAAGCAAAAGTCGTTGAAGTAAAGTGCCTTGGCGACCCAATAAATTGACCCGATTACTCGGGAATTGCATACTTCTCGCTCTTCATAATTCTCGAATATTCAAATGTTCGCCAGATTGCGGGAAGACATTCGCGTTGTATTTGA
>JAIFLB010000021.1 GCA_020049245.1 Betaproteobacteria bacterium
ATTGACTACTCAGCTTTATTCCGGCCTGGCGCGCGGCGCCCTGATTGATGACAAAACGAATGCGGCCATCACGCAGGTTCAAACCGATGATGCCGCCCGCTTCAGCAAAATTGGGCGCATCGCTGATGCTCAAGACCGGATGCCTGGCGATCGTCTTCAGCACGCTGTCGAGGCGTTGCGAGTCCTCGGCTGCGATGAACAGCACATGACATGCCTGCCATTCAGCGGCACGCGCCGACGTGCGAAGCTGAATGACCCGGCCTTGCACTTGCTGTCCCTGGAGTGCGCTGAGTTTGCCGGATAAGGGCTGCGGACTCAGGCTGCAAACAAGCAGTTCATTGCTGGACATGACGTTGTCCGGCCAGTCGGTGTATTTGGTGAAATTGAAGATGAAACCGACCTTGGCCTTGTCTTCCGCGAGATTGTCGGCGTGTACCTGCTGGCCAAGCGGCAACATAAGCAACAAGCTAACCACCAGCGAGCCCAGGGGGCTGAATTTAGTCATGCCTCAGAACCGCCAGTCTGCTTTCAGGTAAACGCCGCGTTCGATCTCGCTTGCGGTGGACAGAATGAAGCTGCTGCCATATTCCTGATGTGCGCTGTCGAGCAGGTTTTGCCCAACCAGCGACAGTTCCAGATCCGGACTTAAATTCCAGGCCAGGCGCAAATCCAGCATGGTGTGTGCGGGAATGGCAAAGTTGTCGTTCTGGATGCGGCTGACATGGCGCAGCCAGGCATCGCCATGCAGAGTGGAACTGAAGTCCAGCGAGGCGCGCAGTGAAAGCATGTGCGTCGGCGTGGTATCCGCATAGCCGCTGGCAAGACTGCCTGGCGCTAGTTGGATTTCGCTGTCTTGATAGCTGTAGGCCGCCTGCAGACGCCATTCCGGCTGCGGCCGCCAGTCGAGCGACGCTTCGATGCCGCGTGCCCTGGCGTTGTTGCCATTGCTGTTGATGGAGGGAATGAAGACATAGCCGCCGGGCTGCACAACGGGGCCACCGGTAATCGCGGCGTCACGCAGATCGGCGTAGCGATAGGCGAATGCGGCCAGATCGAGGCTGAAGTTGGGACTCGGCTGATACCTCCAGCCCAGGTCCAGCGCATCCAGCGTTTCTTCACTGGTCTCGCCGTTATCCATTTGCAGCGCGCTGAATTGAGACAGCGGCAGATAAACCGTGCCACCGCGTTCGACGCGCGATGGCGTGCGGATGGCGCGCGCAGCGGATGCCCAGACGCTGTTGTGGGTGTCCGGCGTCCAGAGTAGACGAAGGTTGGGCTGCAATTCAAAGCCGGTGTAGTCGTTGTGCTCCAGCCGCGCTCCCAGGCTGAGGCGCCAGCGCTCGGGTTGCAGGGTGATCTCGTCCTGGATGTAGGCGCTGTAGAGCGAGGTGGACGCTTCGGTATCCGGCAGCGTGATCAGGCTTGAGGTGCGGATATCGTCCTGGCTGTAGCGATAACCGAGGCCCCAGGTCAGTTCCTGGCTGGCCGACGGATGCCGTGTTTGCTGGTACTCCAGATCCAGCGTGGTGCGCAGTTCGCCGAGGATGATGTGGTCATAGTCGGTGTGCTCCAGATAGACCTGAAAACTGTCCTGGCGGCTTGCGCTTGGGTCACTTTGATTGGTGCTGCTTTCGTTTGCGCCACTTTCGTTTGCGCCACTTTCGCCCGCGCTACTTTCGTTTGTGCCACGCTCCCAGCGGCCCAGAA
Source organism: Betaproteobacteria bacterium (assembly GCA_020049245.1). Classification (GTDB taxonomy): domain Bacteria; phylum Pseudomonadota; class Gammaproteobacteria; order Burkholderiales; family Thiobacillaceae; genus PFJX01. The sequence continues at coordinate 1,708 of JAIFLB010000021.1, forward strand.
GATGTCCGCCGGACAACGTCTGGCTATGCCGCACGGGAGTGATGGCAGCTGGGGTAATCATCTGGATTTCATCGCCGGCATGGGATGAGTTCAGGCCACCCTGCAGCCGGAAGCTGTCCTGTCCAAGCTGGCGTTGGTAGCGGAAACCGGTACTACGCGTTTGCCAGTCATCGACACCCTGATCGCCATTGAGAAGTTGCGCGGCATCACTGTCATGCGCTTTGGCATACAGCTGGACTGCGCTGTCCGGGCTGGGCGACCAGCCGTAGCGAGCCATGCCGTAGCCGCGCAACTCGCTGCCTGCCGCCAGAGTCGCGCTACCGCCCAGGGTGTCGAAGGCGGAGCGGGTGATGATATTGATCACGCCGTTCACCGCATTGGCGCCCCAGGCTGATGCACCGGGACCGCGAATGACTTCGATGCGTTCGATGTTTTCCAGCGGTACGTCGAGCGCTTCCCACAACACGCCGGAGAACATCGGCGAATACACGCTGCGTCCATCCACCAGCACCAGCAACTTGTTGCTGAAGCGGTCGGCCTGGCCGCGAATGGATATCGCCCATTTGTTGTTGCCGATGGCGGATACCTGGACGCCGGGCGCCAGGCGCAATGCCTCGGGAATGTTGGTGGCGCCGCTGCGCCGAATATCGTCTGCCTGAATGACAAACGCCGCAGCCGCCGTCTGCGACATCGGCTGGGCTTTGCGGGAGACGGAAGTCACCACGACCTGCATCAATTCTTCCAGGCTCAAGGCGAGCACGGATTCCATGCTGTCGGCTTCGATCTGTTTCGCCGCGCTGGGCGCACTGCTGCAAAACAAGCCGAACAGCGTCGCGGCCAACCAGGCTGGTGACATTGCCAAGCGGTGAGACGCGCGGCGGCGAATGTCGTGCGCTCGAACCACACAGTCAGCTGCCGGCGTCGCGCTAAACAGCGCCAAACTGATCGGGAGTTTGATTTGAAGTGGTAGATAACGAGGTTTCATGTCGCTGCATTTCACATTCTCGAGGCCTACTTTATCGGCATGGAATATTTTTATTACAGCCTGATTTGTAAGCATGGATGCGAGAAAACCTAGCCGTCTCTGAATTTGTCCTCGACGTATTTTCAGCATCCGGGGCGGACTCGATGCAAGCCGCTTAACTTGCCTCCCGGCAATGCCGTTGCAGCAGTTTCTCCAGGCCAGGCAGGTCAACCTGGCTGCACAGGGTCTGGATTTTCACCAGGAATTGCGCGCATTGCGGATTTTCCGGCAGCAATGCTTGCGCTCTGCGCTGCAAAGCGGGCAGTCGGCCGTCTCGCAACATGTCGCGCATCTCCTGCAAGTAGGCTGCCTGCAAGCCTTGGTGCGTTGCCTCCTCGACCGGGATGGCGGAACCGTCATCCTGCAAGCTGGTTTGCGCCAACAAATCTGGCTGGTCTTGCGGATAGGCGTCGGTTTGCCGCAGAACAAGGGTGAAGCTGAAGCGGCTGCCCTGACCAGGGGCGCTATCGAGACGCAGCTCGACGCCCATGGCATGCACCCACTGGCGAGCGATGCCGAGGCCGAGTCCCATGCCGGGCCGGGCGGCGCCGTCCAATAAGCGAACGAACGGCTGGAAGATACGTTCCTGATCGGCTGGATCGATGCCAGGGCCGGTATCGGAGACCTCGAACTGCAATTTCCAACTCTCTGAGGCTTCGTCTGTTGCTTCGGGCATGACATCAATTTTTAACCGGATCAGTCCTTGCTCGGTGTACTTGCAGGCATTGCTGATCAGGTTGAGAAGAACCTGCATCAGGCGGGGCTCATCCATCGCGAGATGGCCGGGCAAATTCGAGTTTTGGGTCAACTCCGGACTGCATTCGAGTTGAAACCGATTGCCGCTTTCCAGCGCCAAGCGATTGCCTTGCTGGCGCAGATGATCGACGAATAATGCCAGCCGAACCGGTTCGAGTTGCAATTGCAGGGTGGCGGTTTCGTCACGGCTGAAGTAAAGCAGATCATCGATCAGGCGCAGCAACTGGCGGCCATTACGTTCGATGATTTCGAGCTGCGGGCGAATTTCATTGCTCGCCTTCTGTTTTGCCTGTGCGCTGAAGCCGAGCACGGTATGCAACGGGGTGCGCAGTTCGTGGCTCATGCTGGAGAGAAAAGTGGTTTTTGCGCGACTGGCTTGTTCGACGTTCGCCAATGCCTGGCGCAATTCGGCGGTGCGTTCATCCACCGCCCGGCTGAGGCGTACCTGCTCACCCTGCTGATGCTGGATCAGTAGTTGCTGGTTCATTTCATTCGATTGACGCGTGTCTTTGATATCACGCATCAAGGTAGACGACAGAAGCAGCACCGAGACAATGAAACCCAGAAAGGGCAAATTTCCGATGAAATTGGTATCTGGCAGCCAGCCAAATACCTGCGCCGTGCGCAGTATGAAGCCAAACAACAGCATGCCCCAGGCGGCGAGAAATCCCCTTTCTTTGGCGCCGCCCTTCCATGCCGCATACACGGCTACCAGACTGAGCACCATGAGCATGATTAAGGTGGCCGCCAGGGTTGGCGGAACCTGCCTGAGAAAGAAGAACACCACGACGCTGATCAATAATAACCAGGCCGATAGATTCAAGATGCGGTCCGGCCCCGGCATGTTCAGTTTCAGGTTAAGAAAGCTGCGCATGAACTGGGCATGGAAAAACAATGCCAGTATGGCGCAGATCTCTTCGCTCACGGGTATCCAGCCGACATGAAAGCCGTCAATGCCGAGCACGATGAGTACGGTAATAGCATGCCCTGGAATCAGCGCGAGCAGTCCCGGCTGGCGATGCAGCTGCCAGACCAGGCCGCTGAATACCAGAATGATCATGGTGAAGCCGAGGGCCAGATATTTCCAGGTCTTGAACCAGGTCATGTGGTCGAGGAAAGCCGCTGGGCTCCATATTTGGAGGTTAATGACGTGAGACGCTTTGCCGGCAATCTGCAGATATGCCCGCACCGTCTCGCCGGCGGCGAGTTCGACTGGAAACAGGGCATAGCGCGATGCCAGCGGACGTTGTTCGATCGACACGTTACTGCCACTGCGCATCAAACGGGTTTCGCCATCGGCGCCGGTCAGATACAGGTTGTAGTGCTGCAGAAACGGCCAATTCAACAACAGCCAGCGGGTTTGTGCTGCCGAGCTGGCGTTGTGCAGGTCGAATCGGACCCATGTCGCGCCGGCTTGAAATCCCAGGCTGAGTACATTGACCGTCGAATGTTGCATGCCCTCCTCGGCATCCAGGCCGGCGATCTGGGCCTGAGTCAGCTGACCGCTGTGGTCTTGATACAGATGCAGAAATTGGCCGAGTGACTGCGAGTCGTCGGCATGACGCTGGATGTCAATCATGCCTTCATGTGCATGCGCCACCTGGGTGAACAAGCCAACTGAGCCTGACAGCAAAAGAAGTATCAGGCCGGCGAATGTCATGAGCCGGATGCTCATTCCGCGGCTTCGTCCTCGCTGACTTCGCCACGCCGATAGCTGCGCGGCGTCACGCCGTATTGACGGCGGAAGGCGCGGGTAAAGTCACCGGGGTTCTGGTAGCCGATGCGATCGGCGATCTGGCGGATTTGCAAGTCACTCTCCTGCAGCAGTTGGCGGGCAACTTCGAGGCGTCGCTGGGTAACAAAATCAAACACGGTCATGCCGACTATGTGCCGAAAAATCTCGGTCAGCTTGCGCTCATTGGTGCCGACGCGATGCGCCAATTCGGTCAGGTTGGGCGGGTTGTTCAGGTTCTTCTCCAACACGCTCAGTGCCTGGTAAAAGAAATGGTCGCGCGGGTGGCTTGATTGTTTGATCGTGTCGCCGCGCAGTGTGACCAGCTTGCGCAGATCGTCCACCTGTTGCTTGGCATGCAGATGCACGCCGATGCGCGCCAGCACTTCCTCCGCTGAAAAAGGCTTGCAGATGAAATCGACGGCGCCTGTGGCAAAACCTTTCAAGCGGTCTTCGATGCCGACTCGCCCGGATAAGAAAATCACCGGAATGGCTCTGGTCTCCGGGTTGGATTTCAGTCGCGTACAGGTGGCATAACCATCCAGGCCAGGCATGGTGATATCCAGCAGGATCAGGTCAGGTTTGCCAGCAACTGCCTTGTTGATCGCATCGACGCCATCCAGCGCGACCCGGATGTCGATGTCCTGCTCCGCGAGATAGGAAAGCAACAGCGCGACGGAGTCGGGTTCGTCGTCGCAGATGAGTAGTGAGCGAATGATGGTAGGCAGGGTTTGGTTCATTTTGCTGGGATCGTTAGTTTAATTATCTTGCTGTAGCCATTTTTCGCATTGCGGATGCTCCGGCATCGACGTTTGCGCTTCGCGCTGCAAAACGGGAAAACGGCCTGCCCGCAGCAACTGGCGTAATTCTTTCATCAGGCTGGCAAATAGGCTGTGCGGTATATCAAATTGCCGGGTATCAAGTTGTTGAGTCCGAAGCAACGAATTTTCCAACGCATTGGAGGATGTCTTCAGCAGCATATGAAGTCTGAACCAGCCGCCCTGGCCGGGGCGCTAGCATCCAGGCCAGGGCGGGAGCGCCCGATTAGGCACGCAAACTTGCGTAAATCGGCCTGCGATCTTGTTCCTACTCATGATTCACGCAGGCAGGAACCAGCAATTGATCATGGATACCGACGAAGAACGCCTAAAGAATGCCCCGGGCTTCGATTCCGACAACTGGGTTCAAGAGAGTGTGAATCCCGCCCGGTCACTTGCGCTCCGGCCGGAAGCAACAGGAGTAGACATGGAGGCAACGAAGTGGCTGAAGCCTCTGGTGTAGAGGGCTCGGAAAGGAACTTGGCGAACAGGCAGGCCGTGGCTATTCAGGTGCAGCGGAAAACCGGATACGGGTTCGCAGTTCGCCTTCAAATATTGCATCGAAAGCGACTTCATTGGTTTGTCGGGTCAACGCGAAACCAGTCTGGACTGCGGGGTTGATATCGACGAAACGGAATTCAGGCAT
>JAIFLB010000146.1 GCA_020049245.1 Betaproteobacteria bacterium
GGCGAAACGCTTTGCCACCATTGCGTCAGACCATCCGCAAACGGATTCTTCGGAGCTTCCGGCGCTTTCATGCCGCGCTGCGCCAAATCAGCCCATGCTTTCCAGTAATTCTGCTGCGAATTCATCCAGCTTTCGGTCCAGTCGTTCGCGTTGCTCACGTTGCCACTCCTTGGTTGTTGGGTTGTCGAAGCATTTTTGTGCGTCGCAACAAAATATGTCAAGTGCAATGCACAAAAACCCGAATAGAATTTACCTCCGGGGGAGGCAGTATTCCAATCTTTGCAGGAGATTTCCTATGTTTAACGATGTAGTCATTGTGGCAGCGGGTCGTACCGCTGTTGGCGCATTCAACGGTGCGCTGGCGGGTATTCCGGCGAGCCAGCTTGGCGCGCATGTCATCAAAGCCTTGCTTGCTCGCGCCAATTTGCAACCCGGCCAGATTGACGAGGTCATCCTCGGCCAGGTGCTTCAGGCTGGGGTGGGACAGAATCCTGCTCGGCAAGCTGCCTTGGCAGGTGGTTTGCCGGATACGGTTTCAGCGCTGACCATCAACAAGGTTTGCGGTAGCGGTTTGAAAGCGGTGCATCTGGCCGCGCAAGCGGTGCAGTGCGGTGATTCCGGCATTCTGATCGCCGGCGGCCAGGAAAACATGAGCCTGTCGCCGCATGTGTTGCCGAAGTCGCGTGATGGCAAGCGCATGGGCAACTGGGAACTGGTCGACACGATGATCCAGGATGGCCTCTGGTGCGCGTTCAACGATTGCCACATGGGCATCACGGCGGAGAACATCGCCGCCAAGTACGAGTTCTCACGTGCCGAGCAGGATCTTTTCGCCGCAACTTCGCAGCAACGCACCGCCGCCGCGCAAAGCAACGGCCATTTCGACCCGGAAATCATCCCGATCGAAATTCCGCAGCGGAAAGGCGATCCGCTGATCTTCACCAAGGATGAATTCCCGCGCGCCGGCACCACTGCCGAAACGCTGGCCAAGCTGAAGCCGGCGTTCAAGAAGGACGGCACGGTCACCGCCGGCAACGCTTCCGGCATCAACGACGGTGCCGCTGGCGTGGTGGTGATGAGCGGCGCGATGGCGAAGCAACTCGGCTTGAAGCCGATCGCTCGCGTGGTCAGCTTCGGCAGCGCCGGCGTCGATCCAGCAATCATGGGCACCGGCCCGATTCCCGCCGTGCGCAAGTGTCTCGACCGCGCCGGCTGGTCGGCCAAGGATCTGGACATGATCGAAGCCAACGAAGCCTTCGCCGCGCAAGCCATGTCGGTGAACAAGGAACTCGGCTTCGACCCGGTCAACGTCAATGTCAGCGGCGGCGCGATCTCCATCGGCCACCCGATCGGCGCTTCCGGTGCGCGGATTCTGGTCACGCTGCTGTATGGCATGCAGCGCACCGGCGCCAACAAAGGTCTCGCTACCCTGTGTATCGGTGGCGGTCAGGGCGTCGCCCTGGCAGTGGAAAGAATGTGAAATCGAGAGGAATGAAAAAATGAGCAATGGATTGAACGGTAAAGTAGCCCTGGTCACTGGTGGCACGGGCGGTATTGGCAGCGCAATCTGCCTGAAGCTGGCGCAAGCCGGCTGCAAAGTGGTTTCAACCTACATGGACGAAACCCAGGCCAACGATTGGAAAGCCAAAATGTCGGCAGCGGGTTTCGAGATGGCGATCGTGAAATGCGATGTGTCGAATTTCGATGATTGCAAAGCGATGGGCGACAAGCTGAATGCCGATTTCGGCGGCGTCGATGTGCTGGTCAACAACGCCGGCATCACCAAGGACGGCACCTTCCGCAAGATGGGTCCGGATCAGTGGAACGCGGTGCTCGACGTCAACCTGGTTTCCGTGTTCAACGTCACCAAGCAGGTGATCGACGGCATGCTGAACAAGGGTTGGGGTCGCGTCATCAACATCTCTTCCATCAACGGCCAGAAAGGCCAGTTCGGCCAGACCAACTACGCCGCCGCCAAGGCCGGCATGCATGGTTTCAGCATGTCTCTGGCGCAGGAAACAGCGAAGAAAGGCATCACCGTCAATTCCATTTCGCCGGGCTACATCGGCACCGAAATGGTGATGGCAATTCCGGAAGAGGTGCGCAACCAGATCGTCGCGCAAATTCCGGTTGGCCGACTTGGCAAGCCTGAAGAGATCGCCGCTCTGGTAACCTTCCTGGCTTCAGAAGACGGCGCCTTTATCACTGGCGCCAACATCGCCGCCAACGGTGGTCAACATATGTGCTGATGCAAAATGCCGACGGCTGGACAACACGCCGCCGTCGGCGTTTTTCGGGAGAAATCAATGACCAATGAACGCCTGATCAAGAAATATCCGAATCGGCGTCTCTACGATACCGAGGAAAGCCGTTACATCACCCTGTCTGAAGTCAAGGATCTGGTCATGAACGCGGTGCCTTTCCGCGTGCTCGACTCCCAGACCGAAGCCGACATCACGCGCGCCATCCTGTTGCAGATCATCATGGAGCAGGAAGCCGGCGGCAATCCGCTGTTCACTGCAGCCATGCTGGAACGCTTCATCCGTTTCTATGGCGACACCGCCCAAGCGGCTTTCACCACCTTCCTCGACCAGAGCCTGGATCTATTCGTTAAACAGCAACGCATGTTCACCGAACAAATGCAAGGCGTCTGGGGCGGCAATCCGATGGAGTTCTGGATGAAGCTCGGGCAGCAGAACATGGGCTTCTGGCAAGACATGGATGCGCTCTACAAACGCTCCGGCAACAAGGAAGACCCCGACAAACCTCGCTGATTCAAGGTTCTGCAATGCAAACCATCAGCCGGGACACACTCCCCGCCCGTCTGGCAAAACGCACCATAGACAGTCACAAGGGCGATTTCGGATCAGTCGGCATCCTCGGCGGCGCACCGGGCATGGCTGGCGCAGTCCTGCTGGCTGCCCGCGCAGCCTTGTATTGCGGCGCCGGCCGCGTCTATGTCGGCGCACTTGATGAGCGACTGGCGGTGGATCCGGTTTGTCCGGAACTGATGATCGTCGCAGCCGAAAGTCTGCCCGCCCTGCCCCACCCCGCCTGTCTGATCGCCGGCCCAGGCATGGGCAATTCCAACAGCGCCAGACGCGTTCTGGCGCAGGCTTTGCGGGTTGAACACGCCCTGCTGCTCGATGCCGATGCGCTGAACATGATTGCTGGCGATGGCGAACTGCTGGTTTCGTTGCAGGCCCGCAAAGCCGCAACCGTCCTGACGCCCCATCCGGGTGAAGCTGCGCGACTGCTTGGCATAAGCAACAAGGACATCCAGTCCGACAGAACCGCTGCGATCCAGCAACTGGTCACATTGACCGGCGCAACCATTGCCCTGAAAGGACATGCCACGCTGGTGCAGCACCCCGGCCAGCCAATCTGGCGCAATACCAGCGGAAATCCGGCAATGGCCGCCCCCGGCATGGGCGACGTGCTGACCGGCATCATCGCGGCATTGATTGCTCAGGGCATGGCAGTCGAAGACGCCGCCGTGCTGGGCGTCTGGCTGCATGGCCAGGCAGGCGATGAAGCCTTGGCTGTCGGCGGCGGCCAAGGCGTGCTGACCGCTTCAGAGGTAAGCCGGCAAGCCCGCAGCGTATTGGCTCAGCTGACCCTTGGCAAAGTTCAGGACAACCTTGAAGCGGGTGCCCTGGATCGGCTCGATGGAAGCACCCAGGCGATGCCGTAAGAAGCGACCTTGCGCCAAAGGATGTTCGCGCTGATCGAGTCGTTGAAGCGTGATGAAGTGGTCGTGTTTATGGCTCATCAGGTTCACTCCCGGGCTGTTTTTTAAGTCAATACAATCCGAAAAATCCTGCCAGCCAGGCGTGGCGTGGTTCAGCCGGTGCGCTGAAACTGGAATTGACGACCCATGCTGTCCTGGGCGAACAACGCGCCGGCGTTGCCGCCGCCGAACTGGATGAGCACGGTTTCCTGGCCGATCGGCATCCCCATCGAACTGGTGACGATCTGCAAGGTCAGCAACTGGCGCATCGGATCGTAGAACCACTGACCCTGCTGCTGAACTGGCATCGGCACCCCCATCTGCTGGCCTTGCAGCATGCCGTTCGGATAGAAAATCATGTCGAACGCGGAGCCAATGCCGTAGGCGTTCATCTGGACCAGCCAACGGCCTGGACCGAAGCTCATCATCGGCGGCGGAACCTGACCGATATTTCCGCTCATGCCGGCGTTGAAACCATTTCCTGGACTGACCGGAACGCCGCGCATCTTTGGCTTAGCTGTCTCCGCATTGCCATGCCCGCAGTCAAGCAGGATCTGGTGCTGGCGCATGACTGACATGTCGCTCTCGCCCTTGACCACACCCCACAACGGCACCTCCATGCAACGCCAGGTTTTTACCGTACCGGCCAGACTCTGGCCGCGCTGCCCCATGACGAGCGAGCGTTCGGCGCGCGTGGTTTCATAGCGACGCCCGCCCACATTGAGCACTTCGTCGGTGTATTGCGCCGGTCCGATCGAGTATTCGAAATCGTTCGGCACCTCGACGCCGATCTGGCGCATGGCGTCGCCGATCCGGTCTTCAAACGGCTGGGTCAGGTCCACCTTCAAGGTCTGCTGCATGACTTTGCCGGACCCGGCAAGCTCCACCAACACGGTCGCCTCGGTGTCGCTTTTCGCGATCATCTCTTCCGTGCCTTCAGCCGTTTCCTGCCGGCCGTCGGGCAGAATCTTGGTGTGCTGGTAATGGTTCCAGTCGCCCACCGATGAACGCTTGTAGGGATTGGCCCAATCGACGATGCGGATACACACATTGCGCACGCCTTCGACAATTGCGGTGCGCGCTTCCGCCATGTCCGGGTAATCGTCCAGCCAGCGGCCCTTGCCGGGCAGCGCCTGAAAACGCGCCAGGGGCGACTTTCCCCAATCCGCTTTGAGCGCCATGATCGGCACCACTTGGCACTTGCCCTGGATTTCCCGCTCGATCGCCTTGGGCAGTTCCACCTCGGCGATATAGCTCGACGCCATCAGGTCGGGTGTAACGATGAACAGCATCAGTTGCGCGTTGTCGAGCGCAGCGCCGATCTCGGCGTTCCACCGCTGGCCGGGCAGAATGAGATGGTCATACCAGTCGTCGATGATCTTGTCGGCGCGCAACGGCGCCAGCCAGTCCTCGATGCGCGCACGCAACGCTTCGTCCTCGCGGGCATAGCTGCAAAAGACGCCGATCCTGCCCATGCTGCCGCTGATCATCGTGTTTCTCCCCCAAATCGCATGCCATCAGAATAGAACAGCGTCAGACAGGCGGCATTCAAACTCAGACTGTCTTCCACATAAAGGCGGTTGCCGGGCTTGCGTCCTTCCATATTCCTTCCGGATATCCTTATTTCTTGGCCACCCCGAGTTCCAGTTTGGCCTGCACTTCCCGGCCGCTGGCTTCCACCGCCTGGGCTTCGCCCAAGGCCACCCGTTCGACCGGCGCGCCTGCCGCAGTCAGGCCTTTCATAGCGGCTTCACCGCGCGATTGCGCCAACTTCTTCAACACCTCATCCGACACGCTCTCCTTGTCCAGCAGACGCTGATAAAGCATTGCGTGCAAATCGGCATCCTTGAGTTGGGCGAGATCGTCGGCGGAGAGTGCTTCCTCTTTCTTGAACAAGCCCTTCAGGCGCGACATCATTTTTCCGGTGCCGCTTTCCGCTTTCTTGTCCGGATTAGCCTGCCGCCATTTGGCGTTGAGCGAATTCCATTCAGCTTCGCTGAAGCGCTGCGCATATAACGCTTCCAGCGCCGCCTGACTCTTCGGATTGGCGGTGGAAATCGGACCGGCGTCTTCGCCCGCAGCCAGCTTGATGCCCATTTTTTCCGCGACTGCACGACGCAACTGGTTTTCCTTCATTACCGGACGGTCGACTTCGGCAGACCAGACGCCATGCACGCTCAGTGCCAGGCCCGGGCGCTTGGTGAGTATCTGGGCAATCTGCTTGAATTTTTCCTTCTCCGGCGGCGTCAACGCGTCCTCGCCCGCCTCGAACGCAATCTGTTCCAGCTTCTCGCCACCGCCACCGAACAGCGCGCCCAATGCGCGGAATGGGGCGGTGACGATCTTGGTCAGGATGTTGCCGATGGCTTTCCAGATGATCCGGCCATAACTGAATTGCGGATCGTCCAGACTCCCGGAAACCGGCAGGCCGAGGTCGATCTTGCCGTCTGAGTCCTGCAGGATGGCGATGGCCAGATCGAGCGGCAGATTCATCGCGCCAGGGCTTTCCACCCGCTCGCCCAGCGTCAGCTTGTCCATGATGATCTGGTTTTCACCCAGCAACTGGCGTTGCTTGATCTTGTATTCCAGATCGAGCGAAAGTTTGCCGGAGGCAATCTTGCGGCCCGCGAAAGTGGCCGAATACGGCGTCAGATTGACCATCTCGACATTACGGAACACGGTTTTGATATCCATGAAACCGGTCGGATTGAACAAGTCGACCTGCCCCACCGCACGTGCCAGGCCAAACTCATCCACCTGGCCGTCGATTTCCAGTTCCGCCAACGCGCCTGGCTGCGTGGTGATGCCGTTGAACGTGCCCTTGAGGCTGTGGATGCGTGTACCAAACGGCAATGCCAGGGAGTAATCGGCGAAATCCATCTCGCTGTTCTCGATACGTATCCGGTCTATCGCCACCCTGAATGCGTTGCTATCCGGTTTTGCGACGGGCTGGGCCGGCGGTGTCTCGACAGGTTTGGCCGCCGCGACTTCCACCGCTGCGGCACCAGCAACCGGCGCCGCATTGGCTTCCACTGGCGCGCCCTTGAGAATTCGCGTCAGATTGATGGATTTGTCCTTGAAGATGATCAGCTTGGCATCCAGATGTTGCAGACGCAGTTCATCGATGTTCAGTGCCGTTGGACTCGCATTCACACTCTCGCTGCCGAGCCGTTTCCAGGCCAGGAAACGCGCCCCGCCCTCGCTTTCGTTGAGCAACAGATCAATGACTTCAAAGCCGCCCCGGAAAGCCACTTTCGGGGCGCCTTCCTTCTTGCCCTCAAACTTCACCTGGCCTTGCGCGGAAGTGCGGCCGGAAGCGATAACCAGATTGGCCGCCTGCGCCAGATACGGTTGCGCCGGCGCAAAGGCCAGATTGCCCAGCTTGAACCTGATATCCGCGGCCGGCATGGCGGGGGTGACTTTTCCTTCAGCCTGGAAACTGCCGCCTTGCTTGACCTGGAAACCGAGTTTCACCGGCAGCGGTATTTTCAGGTTTTCGCTGACCCCGCTGACCGATGCTTCGATCCTGTCCAGCGTCAATGCAGCAGCGGGTTGCACACTCTCGTCGCGCACGCCGACCTGAAAACCAGCCAGATCGATTTTCTCGACCTGATAGCGCCAGCCCGGCGCGTCGTCCGCCTGTTTTGCCGGCGCTGAAGAAGGTGAAGTCGCTTTTCCCGCTGCCGGCTTGAAGGCTTCCAGCAAAGCGATGGCGCCCTTTGCATCGCGCGTCGCTTCGACCTTGCCATTGCTCAGGCTGACTTTACCGATGCTGGCCTGTTGCGCCGCCAGGTCGATCCGGCCGTCGCTCAAGGTGATGCCGCCCAGCACGAACAGCGGATCGGTCGCATTGCCGGAGCGCAGGCGGATGCCGGAAATATCGATCCCCAGCCCTTCCACCACGGCCTGGGTTTGCGCGCCGCCCGCCTCGGCTTTGGCGGCGAAGCCGATCTGCAGATTGCCGATATCCGCCTGCAAAGGTTGCGCAAAACCAGCATCAACGAGCTGAATGCCGAGGCCATTCAAGGCGAAGCGATTCAGATTGATTTTCCACGCCTCGCCCGGCTTCGCGCTGGCAGGTTTGGGCGCAGTCGCCGATTTGACCGGGGCTGCCGCAGCCGAAGCGGGGGCGGGAGGAAACCAGTCCTGGATATCCAATCGTCCGCCACTGTCGCGTTTGAGGGCAATCCTGCCGCCATTCAGGGCAATTTCGCCCAGGTTCAGTTCACGCGTTTCCAGATCGAAACGCCCGCCGCTGAGACTGAGTTTGTCCAGCTTGATCGCGGGTTCTTTGGCTTGCAGGCCGCGCAGCGTCAGGCCGGTCAGGTCGAAGCCGAGCTTATCGAGCACCAGGGACAGCTTTTTGGCGGCGTAGCCAGCGCGGTAATTCAATGCCAGCGCAGCGACACCCTCGGGTTCCGCCATCGCTACTTTGCCCTTCACGTATGGCCAGTAGCGCGCCAGCATGAGTTGGTCGATGGCGAGTTCGCCGGTTGCGGCAATCGGTGTCAGGCTGAAATCGCCCTTCCAGCGGATCCGCGCGCCAGTCTGCGTGGTGGCAGCAAGCGTGTGCGCCCCCTTATCGTCGGGCAACGTCGAAACATCGTTAAGGACCAGATCGAGCGGATTCAACGTGGTTTCAAATCCGACCTTGCGATCTGCGAAGGCAACCTGACCCTTTTCCAGCGCAATTCGGCGGACCAACAAACGTGGCAACGGTTTGTCTTCCTCCTCCTCGTCGGGACTTTTCAGCGCCTCGATCAACGGCGTCCAGTTCAGGCTGCCATCCGCCAGCAATTCAAGCTTCGCATCCGGCGCGGTGAGGCGGATGTCATCGAAGGTATAAGCCCATTTGAACAGACTGGTTGCATCGAAATCGACGAACAACTCGGCGAACGCAAGCAATGGCTTGCCGTCCGGTTCGTTCAACTTCAGGCCTTTGATCGAGACCGACAACGCAAACGGGTCGAAACGTGCCGCTTCGATCTGCAGTTTGTGCTGGCTCTTATCCGCAATGAATTTTGGCGCAGCCCATTGCACCAGCGGCTCGAAGCCGAACCAGGCGAACAGAAAGTAAACCGCCAGCAGACCGGCAGCAATTTTTGCGGGGGTTTTCAGAAATACCGTACGAATCAAAGCGAATACCCGAGCAAACATGATCTTCTCCAGTGCGCCGGGCCTGCATTGCGCCTTGCGCCTTTATGAATGGGTTAATTCAATGCGCCAAAAAACAGATACGCCGCCAACACCGCCGCGATAAACCCGCCCAGATCGGCAATCAATCCGCCAGCAACAGCATGCCGCACACGCTGGATGCCGACCGAGCCGAAATAGACCGCCAACACATAAAACGTCGTCTCGCTGCTACCTTGCACGATGCTGGCCAGACGCCCCGCGAACGAATCTGCGCCGGAGGTCTGCATGGTCTCGATCATCATCGCGCGTGCGCCGGACCCCGACAACGGTTTCATTAGCATGGTCGGCAGCGCATCCACCCAGGCCGCGTCGAAACCCAACGCCAGCACCAAAGCCCGGATGCCTTCGACGAACGCCGGCAACGCGCCGCTGGCGCGCAACATGCCGATCGCCACCAGCATCGCCACCAGATAGGGAATGATGGTGACCGCAGTCTGGAAACCCTCCTTGGCGCCCTCGATAAACGCCTCGTAAGCATTGACCCGTTTGATCAGCGCACCAATGAGAAAAGTCACCACCAGAGCCAGCAACAGAAAATTCGACAACACCGACGATTCCGCCGTCATCTGCGCCGCCGGCAGGCTGGCGAAGTACAGCGCCAGGCCGCCAACCACGGCAGTGATGCCGCCCATCCAGGCCAACACCACGACATCCAGCCGAATCCGCTGTACTGCAGCGACGAACAGAAAGCCGGCCAGCGTCGAGCAGTAAGTCGCCATCAGGATGGGGATGAATACATCGGTCGGATCGACCGCGCCAAGCTGCGCCCGGTAGGTGAAGATGGCCACCGGCAACAAGGTCACCGAGGAGGCGTTGATGACCAGAAACAGAATCTGCGCATTGCTGGCCGTGTCCTTGACCGGATTCAACTCCTGCAACTCGCGCATCGCCTTCAGACCCATCGGCGTGGCGGCGTTATCCAGGCCCAGCACATTGGCGGCCATATTCATGGTGATTGAACCCAACGCCGGATGGCCGCGCGGCACGTCGGGAAAAATTCGTACAAACAGCGGCCCGAGCCATCGCGCCATGACGGAAAGAAAACCCGCCTTCTCGCCAATCTTCATGACCCCCAGCCACAAACACATGATACCGGTGAGGCCGAGCGCGACTTCAAATGCTGTTTTCGCAGAATCGAAAGCCGCTTTCATGACCAGCGAAAAGATCGCCTGGTCGCCCCCCAGGTATTGCAGAACCGATGCGCCAAAAGCGATCAGGAAGAAGCCAATCCAGATTGCGTTGAGCATGCCGGCTTACAAAGTGCCTAGCCAAAGCAGGCCGACGACCGCCAGCCAGAGCAGCGTGGCGCGCCAGACCAACGCGACGGCGGCATCGATGCTCTCCGGTGCAGGTTGCTCTTCGGTGCCGATTTCAGGCCGCAACAGTTCGCTGTCAGCAATATGCAGCGCACCACCCAGACGAATACCGAGCGCGCCGGCGCCAGCGCTGAGAATCACCCCCTCGTTGCCATCCAGCCAGGAGCTGGCCTGTCCACGCCAGCATTCCATCGCATCCTGGAAATTACCCACGATCGCGAAGCTGAATCCCAGGACACGAGCCGGCAACCAGTCCAAAACGAACACCACTTGTTGCGCAAAATTGAAAAACACCACATCGCTCTGCCACTGTTCACGGCAGGAATGGCTGAGGACATACAGCAGGGCGCCGCCAACACCAGCCAGCCAATACCAGAACAACACACCGAACAAGCTGCTCAGCGCCGCTTTCAGCGTTTCCTCCAGCGTCTGGCGCACCAGGTCATCTCTGGTTTCACCCGGCAGCAAACCCGGGTTCCATGCCTGCAGAGCACGCCGCGCCTCCGCCACCGCATCGGCCGACAACAATCGCGAAAGACTGGAAGCACGATATGAAGCGGCTCGAAAACCGAACATGAAATACAGCAATACCACCTCGAACGCCGAGCCCAGCAGATCAAAAGCACTGCCCAGCAAAACAGCAAGTCCCCCGACGAGCAGCGCCGGTAGCAGCGCCCCCAGACACCAGGCCAAAAGACCATGCTGCTGACCACCGGCATTGAAATTGTCCAGCAACCAACGATGCTGGCGAGCAATCTTCTGCGCCGGCAACTCGGGAACGCTCGGCCGATAGTGTTGCCAGGCCAGGGCGGCTAGCGGAACAAACAAACTCACTGGCACCCCCTCTCGCATGCATTCATTCCAATGGCACTTCCACGCTGAAATACCCCATCTGCATCACCGAGTTGGAGGCCCGATAAATCTCCACCGAAGGCATCCGAATGCCCTCGCCTCGCGCCTGCAGATATTTGTCCAACGCCGCATAGACACGGCTCGGCGCGAGCATGCTACCGGCCTGCACACGCGCAATCAGGACCGGTCGGGCCGGCACTGTGTCGATTTCCAGCGGCAGGCGAACCTTGCTGCCGGGGGGAACCAGAAATCCGGTACGCGCGCGTCGATCACCCACATCGACCAGGTCCGGATTGGAATACAGAATCGTGATCGGCAGACCTGCCTGAATGCCATCGGCCAGCAACACCTTGCTTGCTTCCACCGATTTGTCAGGCAGTTTTGAATAATCACCCCGGCTTTCCAGATAGGCGTAGGTATAAGGCCCCGCGAATGACTGTTCGATTTGAACCGGGTTGAAGCCGCCCCACCAGGTGTAAACCAGCAGCAAGGGCAATACGAAAGCGAGCAGGAAAGGGCCCAGGCTGGGCAGATAACTCTTCAGATTCACTGGAAGGCAATGGTCAAAAACAAACGTGCTGAAGATACTACAGATGCCTTGCCGACTGGCTTTCTATAATCTACGTGCACAGCAAGTATCCGTCCTTTGCACTGCAGTTTCCCGTCCTTATCTGACTCAAGGAACCACCATGCGCGCCCTGCTTTGCCTCATCCTGATCTGCTCCAGCACCTTCGCTTTTGCCAAAGCTCCCGCTGATATCTATCCAGCCGCAACAGTTGCAGTTCGCGCCGAGAAATTGACGGCGCACAGTTATTACATTCCCGGCATGGCGGGTGCGGCGAATACCCGCAACCAGGGCTTCATGTCGAATGCGGGATTTGTCATCACGCCAGCCGGAGTCGTGGTGTTTGATACCTTGGGCTCACCCTCACTGGCGCAAGAAATGGTCAAACGTATTCGAGAACTGACCAAGCTTCCGATCAAACGTGTCATCGTCAGCCACTATCACGCCGATCATTACTACGGCATCCAGGTATTCAAGGATCTCGGCGCGGAAATCTGGGCGCATGAGGCGGGTAGTAGCGTGGTGGGCTCCGACGCGGCAAAACAGCGCTTCGAACAGCGCAAAGAAATTCTCGGGCAATGGATCAATGACCAGACACAACGTTTTCCCGCACCGGATGTCTGGCTCTCCGGCGACACCGATTTCGAACTGGGCGGCATGCAGTTCCGTGTGCGTCACGTCGGCCCGGCCCATTCGGACGAAGACTTGGTCCTCTTTGTCGAAACCGACGGCGTGCTCTACGCAGGCGATCTGGTGTTCAAGGGGCGGGTTCCGTTCGTTGGCGATGCCGATTCGAAACGCTGGTTGAACGCGCTCGAAAAGCTGATCGCGTTGCAGCCCAAAGTCCTCGTACCCGGCCACGGCGGTGCATCCGACACCCCAATGGAAGATCTGACACTGACGCGCGACTACCTGGTCTTCCTGCGTCACGAGATGGGCCGCGCAGTCGACGAACTGACGCCATTCGAGGAAGCCTACGAAAAAACTGACTGGTCTCGTTATGAAAAGATGCCCGCCTTTCTGGAAGCCAACCGCAGAAATGCTTACAACATCTACATCCAGATGGAAAAAGAGAGCGTCTCCAAATGAACCAAACAATTCAGGTTGAACGACAGATTTCGCCTGCGCGCCTGACCGAACTGGGCGTGCATGGCTGGCCAACCTGGAAAGACGGCGTCGGCACGCGACAACTGGATTACGACGCAGCTGAGAAAAGTTACTTGTTGGATGGTTCAGCCACGTTAAGCATGACGGATGGCGTCTGCATCAACGTCGAAAAAGGCGACCTGGTGATCATCCCGGCTGGCAAATGCCAGTGGATCGTGCACCAGCAGGTCCGCAGACATTACCGTTCCGACGCGTTGTCACCGGCTTGCTGCATTATTTGATTCAGGATTCAGGGAAAAACCCGGGCCCGCTTTAGACCGAAATGCCCGTGGGATGATTAGCAGGCTGCGCCAGTAAAGTGGCCAGTGCCAAAACGAGAGGCGCCTGGAGAACCCAGGCGCCGGATCAAACAAATTATTTCTTCTTGCCCTTGGGCGCCTTCACCGGGTTGGCGGCAGCGGTCAACTGAGCACCCGCTTTGAAGCGAACCACATTCTTGGCTTCGATCTTCATTTCCTTGCCAGTCTGCGGATTGCGACCGGTACGAGCCTCGCGCTTCTGCACACTGAAGGTGCCAAAGCCAATGAACTGAACGTTGTCGCCCTTGGCAACAGCTTCAGTGATCGCAGCGATGGCGGCGGTAATGATTTCACCAGCTTGAACTTTGGAAGTCTCAGCCTTGGCAGCAACGATGTCGATCAGTTCGGATTTGTTCATGCATGTCTCCTGACAATGATTAGGGCGGGTAAAAAAGCAATTATTCGTGGCGTCTTCTGCATTAACTTCACCTCCAGCCACATCAGACAGATCGGGCGGCGGTGGGTCAATGTCCCTGAGTGGGTGGACCACAGTGCTAGCGTAAGCGAGAAGCCGAGTTCAGAGAAGGGGCACAAAGCCATCAAACCAAGAATTTGTGCTGTTTCTTGCTGGAAAAACTCAGCCCAGCCAAAAAAATAGAGGTTGGCAACGAATTGCCATCCCTCCGAAGTCATATCAATTGCGAAATGGTTTAGCGCGGCGCGACCGGGACCATGCCGCCAAACATACGCGGATCGATCATCGGAACTGATCCCATCTGACCGCCATAGCCGGGCATGGTCAAAATATTGCCCATCGTCGGCCCATAGGATTGCGGGTTAGCCATATTGCCCAACCAGCCGCCATACCAGCTCGGATTCAGCGGAGCAGTCGCCATATTGAGGGTGCGCGGATCAATCGCCGCTCCAGCAAATTTCAGGTAGGTATTTGGATTCAATGTATTCATCAACAAACCCAATGCGCGCGGATCAACCGGCACCATCAACCAGCGCATCAACTTGTTCGGGTCGGTCAACACCGTGGTCGCAGCCGAGATGAATTGGGGATCCATCAAAGCCTGAGACCAATTCGCCAGCACCACCGGATCCATCGCCTTGGCAAAGTTGCCATAGGCGCGCGGGTCCATCAGGGACGAGGTTGATTGAAGATACAGATTGGGATCCATCATCGCCTTGCTGGCTGAAATCATGAATTCAGGTTCGGAGACTGTCGCCAGTGCAGCGATGAATTTCTTCGGGTCAGCCAGCATGTCGCCATTGCGCGTGAAGTCAGACAAGTATTTGACCCACTCATCGGTATTGGCAGGGACAGCCGCAGCCTGAGCATCTTGATTAGCCGGCGCTACCTGGGAAAAACTGGGCATGCTCAAAGTTGCCAGTGCGATAGCAAAAATTGTGTGAGTGGCTTTCATCCGAATCTCCAATTAAATCAATATTAACAATCGCTTATGTATATCTCGCAAAGCGAGCGGGGTGGATTGTGCCGTTAATCGAAACCAAGATGTCAGGAAAATTGTCATCGCATCAAAGCCAACCACACACCGCCAGCGGCATCCATAAAATCGAGAAAAATGCTGAAACTCTGCTCACCAATCGAGAAATCAGAAATGCACACCCGGCTCGACAATCAAACGGGGGAATTGCTTGACTGCACCAGACTCGCCGCGTAGATTGAAACGCGCCTACTTGAACTTAACGAGCGATGCTCAATCTATGTAGCGCAAAGGGGGCGACCTGGCTTCGACGGAGGTCGCGAAGCAGACAAGGGCATACCGAGGACCAGTTACCTCGTAAATACATCTGGAATCTAGTAGTCGCCAACGACGAAACTTACGCCCTAGCCGCTTGACGGTTAGGCTCCACACCGGTTGGTTCATGGGCCGGGCTGGGAAACCAGCAGTGGAGTCATTAACATGAACTCGCTTTGATTCGGGCCACTTGGATCAACGTTAAATTTAGGTAGCTCGCTCAAACTTAGCCTGTCTGGCCGGCGAAGTTAGGGTTAAAACCAAATGACCGGACTAAGTATGTAGAACTTGCTGTAGAGGATTTTCGGACGCGGGTTCGATTCCCGCCGCCTCCACCAACACAACGCCAAGACCTTGAAAGTCTTGGCGTTTTTCATTTCACTTGACGGCTTTTCCACTTTGGTGTGCCGCCGCACGGCGCCCGCATAACGCCGGAACAGCCCGCCTTTGTCTGGTAATGGGTTTCCAGTAAAGTGACTGGCTTGGCAATACCAACTCAAAAGCGCCAGACAATGTTCGAACAAGCCTTCAAAAACATCGACGCCGACCCACGCCATTCGTTCAACTGTTGTTAAGGATCGCGAGTACGCAGTCCGCCCTGGGCCGATACTTTCGTCGAAGAACGCCACCTCACAGCCCTAATGCGATACATCGACAAAATACATGAGCGTGTGA
>JAIFLB010000119.1 GCA_020049245.1 Betaproteobacteria bacterium
GCGCCGATCAAAGTCCGGAAGCCTTGCCACCAGCGTTTGCGATTCTGCGGCACCGAGTGAGTCGGCGCCAAGTCACTTGGCGGCGTCAGCGACATCACCCAACCAGGAAGAATCCGGTTCTTGCTTGACCCGCAAGACGTCCCAAGATGGTTGGGATCATAGATTTTGATCAGGCTGGGTTTGTCGAGATGGTCGGCGTACACAATGCCGCAATAGTCTTCATGGTGTTCTTTGTGCAGCAGCGCATCGATTTCGCGGATAAAAGCCGTGACATGCTCCGCGTCTGCAGACGCCAGAGGACGTTCCTCGCCGATAGCGTAAAGATACCAGCCCGCTTCCGGGTCAACCTTCGCCCAGAATGCGCTGAGTTGTTTCCAGGACAAGAGGCTGTAGAGCGTGCCATTGAAGATGGCGTCGAATTCATTGATTTCTTCAGCGGCAGCATTCATAAGAGATTCCGCATACAGGTAAAATATGCATTCTACCCGCCGCTAACCAATTGAATAAACGCTTCTTTCAAGGAATCTCATGCTCAAAGCATTGCTCTTCGACGTTGATGGAACTCTGGCCGATACAGAACGCGATGGACATCGTCCGGCTTTCAATCTGGCTTTCAAGGAATTCGGTCTCGACTGGGACTGGGATGTAGCCCTCTACGGCCAACTTTTGGCGGTCACCGGCGGCAAGGAACGGATGAAGTATTACGTCGAAAACTTCCGTCCTGATTACGTCAAGCCGGCTGATTTCGATGCCATGGTGGCCGCACTGCACAAGGCAAAAACTGCGCATTACACCCGCATGCTGGGGCAGGGCGGCATTCCGCTTCGGCCCGGCGTCAAGCGGTTGCTGATGGAAGCACGTGAGCAGGGCCTGATCCTGGGGGTGGCGACAACGACCACGCCGGAAAATGTGATCGAGTTGCTACGCCACAGTCTGGCACCGGATGGCCCGGACTGGTTTCAGGTTATTGCGGCGGGCGACATCGTGCCGGCGAAGAAACCGGCGCCGGATATTTACGTATGGGCAATGCAGCAACTTGGCCTGGCTCCGGATGAATGCATTGCATTCGAAGATTCCGAGAATGGCATTCGGTCATCTCTGGGCGCGAATCTGCGTACTGTGGTCACCATCAATGACTACACGCGGGAGCATGATTTCAGCGGCGCCCTTGCCGTGCTGACCGACCTTGGCGAGCCTGATCAACCTTATCAACGCCTGGATGCCTCCGGCAAAGGCGAGCGGGGCGTGGTTGATATGGCACGAGTGCAAGCCTGGCTGGCTTGAAGAAGCGGTCAAGCAAACACGCGATCAGTGCTTCAGGGCCGCTTCCAGCGTGTTCTGCAGCAAGGTTGCGACGGTCATCGGGCCGACGCCGCCGGGCACTGGCGTAATCCAGCCGGCTTTTTCAAACGCCTCCTTGAACTCGATGTCGCCAGCCAGGCGTCCGTCATCCAGCCGATTGATGCCGATGTCGATCACGATCGCACCTGGCTTGATCCAGGCGCCCTGAACCATCTCCGGACGTCCCACCGCAGCCACCACGATATCTCCCTGTGCAACATGGCCAGGCAGGTCAACGGTGGCGGAGTGGCAGATGGTGACCGTGCAACCGGCGAGCAGAAGCTCCAGCGCCATCGGGCGACCGACATGGTTGGAGGCGCCGACGACCACCGCATGTTTGCCGCGCAGGGTCTCGCCGGTGCTGGCCAGCAAACGCATCACGCCATACGGCGTGCACGAGCGCAGCAGCGGGTTACGGACGGCCAGGCGGCCGACGTTATAGGGGTGAAAGCCATCGACATCCTTGTCCGGCAGAATCCGTTCCACCACAGTCTCGGCATCGATGTGAGCCGGCAATGGCGCTTGCACCAGAATCCCATCAACTGTCGGATCCTGATTCAGCTGATCGATCAGAGTTAGTAGATCGGCTTGTGGGGTAGACGCTGGCAAGTCATGCGAGATCGAAATCACGCCGGATTTTTCACATGCCAGGCGCTTGTTGCGGACATAGATACTGGAGGCGGGATCTTCACCAAGCAGGATGACGGCCAGTCCGGGCGCGCGCATGCCGGCTGCCAAACGGGCGTCGACCTGGTTCTTGATGTCTTTGATCAGACTGTCGGCAAGTGTCTTGCCATCAATTAAACGTGCGGTCATGGTGAAATTGCGCGAAAAAAATGTACGCAAGAAATAAAACGTTGAATTCTAGCGAATGGTGGCCATGCGTCGTTGCTTTTTCCCCTTTGCACGGTTATATTTCTGCGCCTTCGGGGTGTAGCGCAGCCCGGTAGCGCGCTTGCTTTGGGAGCAAGATGTCGGAGGTTCGAATCCTCTCACAGCTCAATTGGATAGAGCACCAGCCTTCTAAGCTGGGGGTTACAGGTTCGATCCCTGTCGGGCAGGCCAGTCAATGGCGGTGGTAGCTCAGTTGGTAGAGCACCGGATTGTGATTCCGGTGGTCGTGGGTTCGATCCCCATCCATCGCCCCAACTATCTTTTCAGATTCTCTTATTTCCTGCGAATGCCTGACTTTATGTCAGACTTCAGGCATGGTCCGCCGGTATGAGCGGACTTTTTCCTGTTGTTTGTTATTGAGTGATTTGAGTGATGAAGATGACTCCTCAACTGTTGGCTCAGGAAGTCGAGACGCTGTTCAGTTTGCCGGATATCGCAATCCGGCTGAATGAATTGATCGATCAACCGAATACCTCTACCCAGGAACTGGTTGAGGTGGTTCAGCTTGATGCCGGTATTGCGGCTACGGTGTTGCGGTTGGCCAACAGTGCCTGGTATGGCTTGCCTTCCAAGGTTGATACCATCTCGCGCGCGATCACTTTGATTGGGCAGCGGGCGCTGCGTGATCTGGTGCTGTCGAGTTCAGTGATCCGGACTTTCAAGGGGATTTCCGCCGAGTTCGTCGATATGCGCGATTTCTGGGACAACAGTGTGACCTGTGGCGTGGTAACTCGGAATCTGGCGCAAAAAGTCGGTATGCGAGAAACAGAACGCATGTTTCTCGCCGGTTTGCTGCACAAGGTCGGGCGCTTGATTTTTTATGCCAGCCGGCCTGTTCAATATCGTCAGGTTCTGCAGGATCGCCAGCGGGGCGAGGCCGCGATCATCGAGGCTGAAAGGGCAGTTTTTGGATTTGACTATGCGCAACTGGGGGCGGCGTTGCTGCGTTCCTGGCGGGTGCCCTCGGCGCTGGATGAAGTGATCGAATATCAACTGGATCCGCTTGATGCGCCAAATCAAGCCAAGGAGGCGGCCATTGTGCATATGGCGGCTGACATCGCATTTCACATGGCGCCGGATATCAAGGCCCGTTTTCAGTTGGGTGAATACAACTTGACGTTTCTCGAAAGCGCTTGGGATACGCTCAATTTGGAGCGGCATGTGTTGGCGGAAATCATGCAAACCTCGCTTATTCAGTCATTCGAGTTACTCGAAATCATCAATCCTCCCGCTGTCGGCAGACATTAAGCTGTTTGCATCACGGTTCAATGGCGTCTGGTTTGCCAGAGTAGACACTTGTCATGATTTCGACGAAGCGCCGCGCCTGCGGTGACATGAAGCGGCCGCGCCGCAGGACCAATCCATAACTGCGTTGGGGAAAGTATTTGGTCAGCGGGATGCTGATCAGTTTTTCGTTACCGGTCATGCAGATGTCGGTGACGATCGAAATGCCCATGCCGAGTTCGACATATTTCTTGATCACTTCCCAGCCGCCGGCTTCCAGCGTGACAGTGAACGTTAAATTATTTTGCTGGAAAACATATTTGACGATACGCCAGGTCGACAGATGCGACGGCGGCAGGATCAGGCCGTATTGGCTGACGTCCGCCAGCGTGACCTCGTTGCCTGAAGCTGCTTTCTCGGCCAGCGGGTGGTCCAGAGGGGTGATCAACATTGGGTCGTAGTTCACTACCGGCTTGTATTCGATATCCTCCGGCACTTCCAGCATCGAGCCGACCGCGAAATCGATTTCGTCCGAGCGCAGCATCTTCAGGCCGTCGCGGCCGGTGACGTTGAGGATCTTGAGTTGCACTTTGGGATATGCGGCAACAAATCGGCGCACCGGTTCCGGCATGATGTAGAGGATGGTTGATTCGCCGGCGCCGATTTTGAGTTCGCCGGATTCCATCTTGCCGAAATGGGCGGAAAAGTTTTCCTGCAATTTGTCGATACCGTCGACCAGCGGTTCGGCCAACTGAAAAAGGACTTCGCCTTCCGGCGTCAGTTTCAATTGGGGGCCGCGTCGTTCGAACAGGATGACTTCCATTTCGCGTTCCAGGGCCTGGATTTGCAACGAAACGGAAGGTTGCGACAGGAACAGTTTTTCCGCTGCCTTTGATATGCTGCCGCAGCGGATGACCTGATAGAACGCACGTAACTGTTTCAGGCGATTGTTCTTGTAGTAAAGCTGGGAATCAGATGGCATGAGGAGGTTTTCCGAGCAAGATTGGTGCATTGCATCATTAATGTGCTCAATGTTCAAGATTGAGATTATTGGTTGCTCTCGGGGTTGTCATTGGGGCTGCCATGCTTAGGCGCTGGATTAAACTGTGCGCCGCAGCAATTTCGGATTTTATGGTCTTTAGAATCTCCACTAGAATGCATGGATCAAGGAGAACGTATGGAGATGCTTTCAGGCGTGGCGATGGCGGGGATCTTTATGGCGATCCTGGGTAGTGCATTGGCCTGGATGTTGGCGCTGGCGAACAAGCGGCTTTATGTCTACGAAGACCCGCGTATCGGCTGCGGGCTGTCGCAACTTTGCCGAAAAGGTGGTTGCCGGCGAGATTAATCCAGCCAAATGCAGCGTTAACTCATCCGATCAGAATGCCTTCATCGCCCGCTTTCTCGGTGTTGCCATGGGTGAGGTCGAAAAACAGGTGGCGCGGTTGGCATGTGCCGGCGGCAGCCATGTCGCCTGGCAGCGTGCCGAATATCAAGGGCTGGGCACCTGCCGCGCGGCGGCCACGGTGGCTGGCGGTGGTAAGGCCTGCGCCTGGGGTTGCCTGGGCCTGGGCGATTGCGAAGTGGTATGCGAATTCGACGCCATCAGCATGAGCCAACATGGCTTGCCGGTGGTAGCCCCCGATTTGTGCACGGCCTGCGGCGACTGCGTCGACGTTTGTCCAAAGGACTTGTTCTCTCTGCATCCGGTCAGCCACAAGCTCTGGGTCGCCTGTAAAAGCCACGCCGAAGGCGATGTCGCCGAGGCGCAGTGCCAGGTTGCCTGCACCGCTTGCGGCAAGTGCGTGATGGATGCCAAGCCTGGTCTGATCCGCCTCGACAATAACCTGGCGACCATCGACTACAGCCGCAACGCGCAGGCGTCCATGGATGCGATTCAACGTTGTCCCACCGGGGCGATCGTCTGGCTGAATGATGGCCAGGGCATCAAAGGCCGCGAGGCCAAAAAGATTTTCCGCATCGAGGCGCTGCCGGTCAGCGCCAATGTTGTTTAAAAAGGTAATTACGACATGATCAAGAATCCCCTTTCCAAATTGCTTGGCAGCATGCATTTGATCGAGCCCGCCACTGCGGGCAAATCGGCTTCCGAAGCCAAGGCAGTCAAATATCCCGGCGTGCGTGATGCCATCGACGGCAACACGGCGGTGATTCTGGTCGAGCGTGAGGCTTCCGATGCCGCTGGCGCCTACCCGATCACGCCGTCCACCCAGATGGGCGAATACTGGGCCGAAGCCACCGCTGCGGGGCATGTCAATATTTCTGGCCGGCCGTTGATCTTTATCGAGCCGGAATCCGAACATGCTGCCGCTGGCGTCACCGCCGGCATGTCGATGACCGGCCTGCGCGCGGTCAATTTCTCCTCCTCGCAGGGCGTTGCGTTCATGCACGAATCGCTCTACGGCGCTGTCGGCAAGCGTTTGCCCTATGTGCTGAACATGGGCTGCCGGGCGATTACCAAGGCGACCCTGAACGTGCATGCCGGGCACGACGATTACCACTGTGTCGACGACACCGGTTTCATTCAGGTGATGGCCAAAAGCGCGCAGGAAGCCGCCGACCTCAACCTGATCGCGCGTAAAACCGCAGAACTGTCGCTGACACCGGCCATCGCCGGCATGGACGGTTTCCTTACCACCCACCTGATCGAGCCGGTTCTGGTGCCGGAAAGAGGGCTGGTGGAGGAATTTCTCGGTCATCCGAATGACCTGATCGATACCCCGACGCCGGCGCAAACACTGATCTACGGGCCCAAGCGCCAGCGCATTCCAGCGTTGTGGGATGTCGATTCGCCGATGGTCTCGGGCGCGGTCACCAATCAGGACGCGCATATGCAGGCGACGGCGGCGCAGCGCCCGTATTTCTTCGACCACATCCCGGCGCTGATGGATCAGTGCATGGCCGAATACGCCGAACTCACCGGACGCAAATACAGCCGGGTCGATGCCTATCGCTGCGAAGATGCCGATTACCTGATTCTCGGCATGGGCTCGATGACGGTCCAGGCCGAAGCCGTTGCCGACTGGCTGCGCGAAGAGCGCAAATTGAAAGTCGGCGTGGTCAACCTGACCTGCTTCCGGCCTTTCCCGGGCGAATTGCTCGGCCATGTTTTGAAAGGCAAGAAAGGGGTAGCGGTGCTCGAGCGCACCGACCAACCGATGTCGGAAGACCTGCCGTTGATGCGCGAAGTGCGCGCCACGGTGAGCAAGTGTCTGGAAAACGGCAGTGCGGCCGGCGCCTATCCGGCCTATGCCGCCTACAGCAAGCTCAGCGACATGCCGCGCCTGTATTCCGGCTGCTACGGCCTGGGTTCGCGTGACCTGCAACCGGAAGGCTTGATCGCTGCGGTCGAGAACATGACCGACAAGGGCGCGCACAAGAAATTCTTTTATCTGTCGATCGACTTCGTGCGCGATCAGGCCATCCTCGCCGCCTATCCGCAGATCAAGCAGCTTGCCCTTAAAGGCTCGGAAAATCCCAACCTGATGCCGAAGGGCGGTATTGCCGTCCGCATGCACTCGGTGGGCGGCTGGGGCGCGGTCACCACCGGCAAGAACCTGGCGATGACGCTGTTCGAACTGCTCGGCTGGGACATCAAGGCGAACCCGAAATACGGCTCCGAGAAGAAGGGACAGCCGACGACGTATTACCTCTCCGCCGCGCCGGACCCGATTCGGGTCAACTGCGAGTATTCCCAGGTCGATGTCGTGCTGTCGCCTGACCCGCAAGTGTTCCTGCACACCAACGCGGTGGCGGGTCTGACCAAGGGCGGCGTGTTCATCATCCAGAGCAACCTGCCGGATGCCGCCGCGCTGTGGGCGACCTTCCCGCTGCACATCCAGAAATATCTGGTCGACAATGAAATCAAGGTGTTCTATCTCGACGCCTTCAGCATCGCGCGCGAAGAATCCTCCAACCCGGAATTGCAATTGCGCATGCAGGGCAACGCCTTCCAGGGCGCCTTCTTCCACGGTTCGGACATCCAGCAGCGCGCTGGTCTGACCGAAGAGCATTTGTTCAAGGCGATCGAAAATCAACTCAACGACAAGTTCGGCAAGAAGGGCAAGCGCGTGGTTGACGACAACCTGCGCGTGGTCAAACGCGGCTACACCGAAATCCATGAAATTCCGGCCGAGGTCAAACAAGTCGGTACACGTCAGTCCGCTGCGTTCAGCCTGACCCCCACGCTGCCGATCATGCTAAAGCGTATCCCGGAGAATCAGGGCAAGTTGGCCAAGGCGGCCGATCCGCACCGGTTCTGGGAACAAACCGGCAATTTTTACGTTTCCGGCAAGGGTTCCGACAACCTCGCCGATCCCTTCATGGGCATGGCGGTGTTCCCGGCAGTCACCGGGATCTATCGCGACATGACCCAGATTCGCTTCGAACATCCGGTCTGGGTGGCGGAAAACTGCACCGCTTGCGGCAATTGCTACACGCATTGCCCGGATTCCGCGATTCCCGGCCTGGTCTCCACGGTAAGCGATGTGCTCAACGCGGCGATCACCAATATCGAAATGAGCGGCCGCATCACCCGCTACCTGCGCAAGGGTTCACGCAGTATCGAGAAGAAGCTGCGCGGCGCCCTGGACAAGGATGGTCTTGACGTGCGCGCGCTGCTGCATCAGGCGATCGAAGACGCCATGCATGAAGACCCCAACCAGGGCAATGCGGCGATGGAAGAGGAATTCCATTTGCTGGAAAAGGAAGTGGGTGCGTTCCAGTTCGCCACCACCAAGCCCTATTGGACCAACAAGGAGAAAAAGAACACGGGTAGCGGCGGCCTCTTCTCGATTACCGTCAACCCCTACGCCTGCAAGGGCTGCGCGCTGTGTGTCGAGGTTTGCGAGGATGACGCCCTGAAGATGGTCACCCAGACCGCCGACAGCGTCACCCAGTTGCGCCAGGACTGGAGCTTCTGGCTCGACCTGCCGACCACGCCGAAGGAATACAGCCGGATCGACAATCTGGATGAAAAAATCGGCGCCCTGGAAACCCTGCTGCTCGACAAACTGAACTACAGCTCGATGACCAGCGGCGACGGCGCCTGTCTCGGTTGCGGCGAGAAAACCATCATCCATTTGTTTACCTCCACTGTCACCGCGCTGATGCAGCCGCGCGTCGCGGCATTCGTCGAGAAGCTGGATGGATTGATCGTCGGCCTGGAGCGGCATTTGCGCATGAAGCTGACAGAGACGGTCGATCTCTCCGATGCCGGCGCGGTACTGGCGGCGGTGGAGTCGCATCGGGGCGAGGATCTGACGCTGGCCAATCTGTCAGAAAGCCTGAAGCAGGAAAACCATGTTCATCCGATCGACCCGCAATGGCTGAAATGGGTGACCCAGTTGCTGGCCCGCCTGAAAGACCTCAAGTGGCGTTATGTTGAAGGCCCGACTCAGCGCGGCCGCGCGGCCATGGGCATTGTCAATTCGACCGGTTGCACCTCGGTCTGGGGCTCGACCTACCCGTACAACCCGTACCCGTTCCCGTGGACGTCGCATCTGTTCCAGGATTCGTCATCGGTGGCGTTGGGCTTGTTCGAAGGCCATATGGCGAAGATGGCGGATGGCTTCAAGGCGGTGCGGATGGCCGAGGTCGAACTGGGCTTGAATGGCAACACCGGCGGTTACAACCCGGCGATTCACGACGCTGAGTTGACCTATTTCAATTGGGAAAAATTCAGCGAGGAAGAATGGCATCTGTGTCCGCCGGTGGTCGCCATTGGCGGCGACGGCTCGATGTACGACATTGGTTTCCAGAACCTGTCGCGCGCCTTGATGTCCGGCATGCCGGTGAAGATTCTGGTGGTCGACACCCAGGTCTATTCCAACACCGGCGGCCAGGCGTGTACTTCCGGCTTTATCAGCCAGGTGGCGGACATGTCGCCCTACGGCAAACAGGGCCACGGCAAGAAGGAAATCCGCAAGGAAATCAGCCTGATCGGCATGGCGCATCGTTCCGCTTATGTCGCCCAGAGCGCCATTTCGCATCCCACCCACATGATCGAAAGCTTCATCGACGGCCTCAATTCGCGGCGTCCAGCACTGTTCAACATGTACGCGGTGTGCCCGCCGGAGCATGGCGTCGGCGACGATACCTCGGTGTTGCGTTCGAAGACGGCGGTGGAATCGCGGGCTTACCCGCTGTTCCGTTACAACCCGGACCTGGGCGTCGAGTTCAGCGCCAGCGTTAGCCTGGAAGGCAACCCGGATATGGACGCCGAGTGGCCGACCTACAGCTTGGCCTACCTCAACGAGGATGGTGCCGAGGCCAAGCTGGAAATGCCGATGACCTTCGCCGACTTTGCCCTCGGGGAAGGCCGCTTTGCCAAGCAGTTCCGCAAGGCGCCAACCGAGACCTGGAACGACGACATGGTGTTGCTGGCTGACTTCCTGAAGCTGGGCGCCGACGATCGCGACGGTAAATTCCCCTACATCTGGGCGGTGGACAAGAAGCAGGCGCTGATGCGCGTGCTGGTGTCGGCGGAAATGGTCAACTCCTGCGAGGAGCGGCAGAACTTCTGGCAGCAGTTGAAGGATGTCGCCGGCCTCAATCAAGCGCCGCTGGATGAAGCCGCGATTGTCGAACAGGCGCGTGCCGAGTTGCTCGGCCAGATCAGCGCCAGCCTGGCCAACTTCGGCAGCGGAGAAATTGGGGACAGACCCCAATTTCACGCGGCGGCCGTGTCCGGTGCGCCAGCCAAAGGCGCCGACGGTTACGAGCCGGCCTGGATCGATACGCCGGAATGTACCGCCTGCGACGAATGCACCAAGCTGGCGCCGAAAGCGTTTGCCTACAACGCGGACAAGAAGGCCGTCGTCATTGATCCCAAAGGCACGACCTTCGCCAACTTCGTCAAGGCGGCGGAGAAATGCACCGCCGGTGTAATTCACCCAGGCACGCCCTGGAACCCGAAAGAGCCGGGGCTCGACAAACTGATTGCCCGAGCGGCGAAGTACAACTGATGCGTGGATTTCGTAGGTTGGGCACCCTGCGCTTTGCCCAACCTGCGGCTCTGCGTCTTGCGCGCCCCGAGTTGCCATGAGCTTTTTCTCTCTCTTTAATCGCCACACATTCGCGCGCGGCATTCATCCTGACGCGCACAAGAGCACTGCTGGCAGCCCGATTCGTCGGTTGCCATTTGCGCCGCGCATGATCCTCCCCCTCGCGCAGCACATCGGTAAGCCGGCGGTGCCCATCGTCACGGTCGGCCAGGAGGTTGTTCGGGGCGAACCGATCGCCAAACCGGATGGTTTTGTTTCTTTGCCGCTGCATGCGCCGGCCGATGGCGTCATTGAAGCCATCGACCTGCGTCCCAGCGTGCGCGGCCCCTGGGTGCAGGCGATTACCTTGCGCGCGTATGAGGCGTCGACACAGGAAGTGCGCTGGAGCCAGCCCCGCGACATCGACGCAATGACGCCGCAGCAGATCCTTGCCGCGATTCAGGATGCCGGCATCGCCGGCATGGGTGGCGCGGCGTTTCCCGCCCACGCCAAGCTGACGCCGCCGAAAGGCGCGGCGATCGAGACGCTGATCGTCAACGGCGCCGAGTGCGAGCCGTATCTCACCTGCGATCATCGGGTGATGTTGGAATACACCCAGGACGTCATGCTCGGTACTCGCCTGGCGATGCGTGCCTGCGCCATCGCCACGCTGCGTGCGGCGCTGCCGGCGGATGGTGCGATCAGCGTCGAAGCGGTGGTGACCAAGTATCCGCAGGGCGCCGCCGATACTTTGATTTTTGCCTTGACCGGCCGCGAAGTGCCGATCGGCGAGCGCACTTCGGCTATCGGCGTGCTGCTCGGCAACGTCATGACCATGGCCTACATTGGCCGCCTGGTGCCAGCCGGCCAGGGCGTTATCGAGCGCGTGGTCACCGTGACCGGCCTGGGCGTTGCGCGGCCGGGCAATTATCTGGTGCCGCTGGGTACGCCGCTGCGCTACCTGCTCGACTTCGCCGGTGCCGTCGCCACCGATCGGCAGATCATTCTGGGCGGGCCGATGATGGGCGAATCGGCGGCTTCGCTCGACGTTTCCACCATCAAGGGCACTTCCGGCGTGCTGGTGATCCCCGAACCGCCGCCGGCACAACGGCGGATTTATCCGTGCATCAAGTGCGGCG
>JAIFLB010000095.1 GCA_020049245.1 Betaproteobacteria bacterium
CGCCGGCGATGTGCGCCATTCCCTGGCCGACATTTCGAAGGCGCGCACGTTGCTGGGTTACGAACCCAGCCATCGCATCCAGGAAGGGCTGGTTGAAGCAATGGACTGGTATGTGAGCGATCTGACGAAGGGATGATCGCGGCGTCGATTTTCCGATCGATGCGCCGAACCATTTGCCGCTGGGCGCAGCGCGCCCTGTTTGTTTCTCTGGTCATGGCGCCAGCCTTCGCGAGGGCGGAGTTGCCCGCCGAGGTTGCGCTGGCTTTGCAGCAGGCCGATATCCCGGATAGCCATGTCGCGGTTCTGGTGCGGGAACTGGGCAACCCGTTGCCGCTCCTGGCGCATGGCGAATCAGTCAGTTTCAATCCCGCTTCGGTGATGAAACTGGTCACCACCCTGGCAGCACTCGATAGTCTGGGGCCGGCGCATACCTTCAAGACGCGCGTCTATCGCGATGGCCCGCTGCTGGATGGCGTTTTGCACGGTAACCTGGTTTTTCAGGGCGGCGGCGATCCAGCGCTGACGCTGGAACGTTTCTGGTCTTTGTTGCGCGAACTGCGCCAACGCGGTGTCCGCGAAATCCGCGGAGATGTCCTGCTCGACACGCAGTATTACCAGATTGATGCAATCGACCCCGCCGCCTTCGATCAAGCGCCGCTTCGGCCTTACAACGCGCCACCGAGTGCCATGCTGGTCAACTTCAATTTGCTCAATCTGCGCCTGTCGGCTACGGGGGAAGCGATTGGCGCTCGACTCGAGCCAGCGCCGGCCGAACAAAGCCTGAGCATGGTCAACCAGTTGCAGAGGATGGATGGGCCCTGCAATGGAACACGTGATGGCCTCAGATTGACCAAAGTTGATGCCAGCCTGATCCTGATTGGGGCTTACCTGAGTGATTGCGGTGAACAGACGATACCGCTCAATCTGCTGCCGCCAGATGCCACGTTCATGACGATTTTCAATGAACTCTGGCAATCGCTTGGTGGTGAACTGGTCGGCGACGTACAACTGGGCGAGCTGGAGGCAACTGCGCGCCCGCTGCTTGAATTCGAATCGCCTCCGCTTTCCCAGTTGGTGCGCGACATCAACAAGCACAGCAACAACGTCATGGCCAAGATGCTGTTTCTCAATCTCGGCGCCGCGCGTTTTGATGCTCCCGCGACCTGGGAAAAAGGTGAGCGGGC
The DNA here is from genome assembly GCA_020049245.1 of Betaproteobacteria bacterium. Taxonomy (GTDB): domain Bacteria; phylum Pseudomonadota; class Gammaproteobacteria; order Burkholderiales; family Thiobacillaceae; genus PFJX01. The sequence goes on from JAIFLB010000095.1 coordinate 1,185, forward strand.
GATTCAGGCCTGGGTGAACGAAGCCGGCCTGAAGATGCCGGAACTGGTGCTGGAAAATGGTTCCGGCCTGTCCCGCATCGAACGGATATCGGCGGCATCGCTGGCGCAACTGCTAAGTTATGCGGCAACGCGACCGGTCTTTTACGAGTTTGCCGCCAGTTTGCCGGCGGTTGGCCTGGAAGGAACCCAGAAAGGTCGCATGAATGGATCCGCCTCAGTCGGTGCAGCATGGCTGAAGTCCGGCAGTTTGAATGGGGCGCGCAATCTTGCCGGCTACCTGCTTGGCCCGAATGGAAGCCGGCGGATTCTGATCATGTTGATCAATCATCCCAAAGCTTCGGCGGCTGTCGAGGCGCAAGAAAAAATGCTGAACTGGTCGATGCAGTGAGTGAGCGTGGAAGGCAATCTGTCTGCGGATGACTGGCACAGATTGCCGATGATCAAGCAGAAAAATGAAAATAATCTGGCTACTTATGCACACCTTTACGCTTGACATCGCATTTTTCTGGCGCTAGCGATGCGAAGAATACTGTGATTTCGCAACCACATGATTTTTATAGATTATTTTCTTGCCGTTTTTTTAGGCCCAACGCATGGAGTCGCGTTGCATATAGGGTTTTCGGGCTTATCAGGTTTGTTTTCCACAACGTTATCCACAGCTTCGGTGGACAAGTTAAAAACTCCTTACAGGGTTGGTGGTTCATCGCATTTTCTTACTAATTACTTTAAGTAGCTTTGATAAGTCAGACGTGCTCAACACCGAATTACCTGTCTCCGCCGAGTCCGCAACGACCGCGAATGTGATGATTGCCCGGGTCGCGCTCGATATGCCACTCGATCGTTTGTTCGATTATCTGGCGCTCGACGCGGATGCCGACGATATCGGTCGTCGTGTGGAAGTGCCTTTCGGTAACCGCAGGTTGATCGGCGTTCTGGTCGCGCTGGCGGACCACTCCGGCTTGCCAATGGAAAGTTTGAAGCCACTGCATGCGATAGATCGCGGCAGCCCGCCATTGCCAGCGGATTTGCTGGTGCTGGCGCGTTTTGTTTGCGATTACTACCACCACGCATTCGGCGCCGTGCTGGCGATGATGTTGCCGCCCGCTTTACGCCGCACAGCGACGCCTGCCAGGACGCGCAAGGCATTGCCGATGCTGGCTTATCGCCTGACTGCGATTGGCCGCGCCGAGGCCGAGCGGGTTCCTGTCCGTTTCACTGCGCGAAAACGCTTGGCGGAACGAATGCTCGCTGCAGAAATACCTTGGGCGAGTTGCTCGGCAAGCGACAAAGCCGTGCTGCGAGACTGGCTTGAACATGCCTGGATCGAGCCGATCAGCCAGGTCTCGCAGATGCCGCCGCAAGAAACCATGCCGGCCTTGACCGACGAGCAGGAAACCGTGGTCGCCGCCCTGCGTGCCGCTGGTAACAGGTTCAATGCGTTCTTGCTGCATGGCGTCACCGGCAGCGGCAAGACCGAGGTTTACCTGCGTTGGGTGGCTGATGTCCTGTCACGCGGTCAGCAGGTACTGGTGCTGGTGCCGGAAATCCACCTGACGCCGCAATTGACTGAACGATTCACGCGCCGTTTTCCCGAGCGCAGATTGATCAGCCTGCACAGCAATCTGGCTGCGGGAGAGCGGCGAATCGCTTGGCTGGAAGCCTTGGCGGGGCAGGCGGACATCGTGCTGGGGACGCGCCTGGCGATATTCACGCCACTACCGCGACTCGGCCTGATCATCGTCGATGAGGAACATGACAACGCCTACAAACAGATGGAAGGCATGCGCTATTCAGCCCGCGACGTGGCGGTCTGGCGGGCGCGTGAACGCGGCGTGCCGGTGTTGCTGGGGTCGGCGACGCCAGCGCTGGAAAGCTGGCGCAACGCCAAGGAAGGGCGCTATCACCTGCTCGGGCTGAGCAAGCGTGCGCATGCCGAGGCGGTGTTGCCGAAAGTGCGCTTGATCGACAGCCGCACGGATCGTCCCAAACTCGGCCTCACCAGCGTACTGCTGACCGCGTTGGCGGAACGCCTGCAACGCGGCGAACAAAGCCTGGTGTTTATCAATCGGCGCGGCTACGCCCCGAGCATGCTGTGCAACGGTTGCGGCCACGTTTTTTCCTGCTCGCGCTGTTCAGCGCATCTGGTGCTGCATCGAAGTCGGCAGGGCTACCGACTGGTCTGCCACCATTGCGGCCTCATCGCGCGGCCGCCGGAAGCCTGCCCGGAATGCGGCAATCTCGATCTGCGTCCGGCCGGACAGGGAACGCAGCGGATCGAGGAAACCCTGGCCGAGCAATTTCCGACCGCCCGCATCCTGCGTATCGACCGTGACACCGCCGCGCGCAAGGGCGCGTTTGCCGCCATGCGCGAGCAGGTCGAGGCACGTGAAGTGGACATCATGGTAGGCACCCAGATCGTTGCCAAAGGTCATGATTTTCCGCATCTCACCCTGGTCGGCGTCATTGGCGCCGACCAAGCCTTGGTCTCGCCCGACTTTCGCGCCAGTGAGCGGCTCTTTGCGCAGCTCATGCAAGTCGCCGGCCGCGCCGGTCGCGCGCAGCATCCGGGTGAGGTATTGATTCAGACGCAATATCCACGTCACCCTTTGTATCAGGCCTTGCAGAGGCATGATTACCCGGGGTTTGCCGAAGCCGCGTTGCGCGAGCGTCGCGGCGCCGACTTTCCACCTTATGCCAGCCAGGCCTTGTTGCGTGCTGAAGCGCGCGAAGAGGAAGCTGCTCTGGGGTTTTTGCTGGCGGCGCGAGAAGCGGGACTTGCCTTGCAGACCGGGGTTGTCCTGTTCGACCCGGTGGCGGCGTTGATGGCGCGGGTGGCGAATCGATATCGCATGCAATTGCTGGTGCAGGCGAGTGCGCGGCAGCGTTTGCAGCAGTTCCTTGGCCACTGGCTGCCGCAGCTCGAAGCATTGCCGGCGAGAGGCGTTAAATGGTCATTGGATGTTGACCCGATGGATTATTGATCGCCGGCAGCGGACGAGAAAAAAGCGGGCCATGCCCGCTTTTTTCTCGTCCGCTGTGCTAACCGCGTTATTTTTTCGCAGCTGCTTTGGCAGCAGGTTTTGCAGCAGCGGGTTTAGCGACAGCAACCTTCTTGGCAGGCGCGGCAGCGGGTTTGGCAACAGCCGCTTTCTTGGCAGGCGCGGCAGCAGGTTTAGCAGCGGCGGCTTTCTTGGCAGGCGCGGCAGCAGGTTTGGCGGCGGCGGCTTTCTTGGCAGGCGCGGCAGCAGGTTTGGCGGCAGCAGCTTTCTTGGCAGGCGCGGCAGCAGGTTTGGCGGCGGCGGCTTTCTTGACGGGGGCGGCAGCAGGTTTAGCGGCAGCGGCTTTCTTGGCAGGCGCGGCGGCAGGTTTGGCGGCAGCGGCTTTCTTGGCAGGAGCGGCGGCAGGTTTGGCGGCGGCAGCTTTCTTGGCGGGAGCGGCAGCAGGTTTAGCGGCAGCCGCAGTCTTGGCGGGTTCTGCGGCCGCTTTTGCGGCAGCGGGCTTTGCTACTGTGGCTTTCTTGGCGGGACTTTTTGCTGGTTTGGCAACGGGCATGTCTTACTCCTCGAATGATGAAGGGTTTGGCCGGAAAGCCTTTTGCCTCAAGCACTTCCACACGATCAAGAGGCGTGCGGCGATTGTAGAACAAAAAAATGCGCGCTCGACAAGCCCAGAGCGCGTATTTGCTTGATATCAGCGGCTTGGTGGTGCCAAAAAGGCACAAAAATATCAGCCCGGCAACACGCTTTCCTGGGCTAACAGATTTTCGATCCGTTCGCGCGCATGGATCAGGTGCATCTGCTTGCCGTCAATCATCACCTCAGCCGCGCGCGGCCGGGTGTTGTAGTTCGAACTCATGCTCATGCCGTAGGCGCCAGTCGAACAGATGGCGAGCAGGTCATCCTGCGCCAGTGCGAGGGTACGATCGTGACCAAGAAAATCGCCGCTTTCGCAGACTGGTCCGACGACGGCGTAGTTGCGCGTCGCCTCATCGACCCGCTCTCTGACCGGCAGGATGTCGTGCCAGGCGTCATACAGCGCCGGCCGCATCAGGTCGTTCATCGCGGCATCGACAATGGCGAAATCTTTTGTTTCGCCGTGTTTCAGGTATTCCACCCGGGTCAGCAACCAACCGGCATTGCCGACCAACGCGCGACCCGGTTCGACCACCAGGCGTTCGTCGCGACCTTGCATGCGGGCCAGAATGACGTTGGCGTAGGCGTCCAGTTCAGGCGGGGTTTCGTCACGATAGCGAATGCCGACACCACCGCCGATATCGATGTGTTGCAGCCGAATTCCCTCCGCTTGCAGGCTGGTGACCAGTTCCAGCACGCGATCCAGCGCTTCCCCAAAGGGGGCGACTTCGGTCAGCTGCGAGCCGATATGGCAATCGATGCCGGTGATGCGCAGGTGCGCCATGCTGGCCGCTTCGCGATAGACGCGCAGGGCGTGTTCGTGGGCAATGCCGAACTTGTTGTCCTTCAGACCAGTGGAAATATAGGGATGTGTCTTGGCATCGACATTCGGATTGACGCGCAAGCTGATGGCGGCAGTCTGGCCCAGCTCACCGGCAATCTGATTCAAGCGGACGAGTTCGCTTTCCGATTCGACGTTGAAGCAATGGATGCCGGCGGTCAGGGCCGCGCGCATTTCCGCTGCGGTCTTGCCGACGCCGGAAAAGACCACTTTCCCCGGATCGCCGCCGGCAGCCAGCACACGTGCCAACTCGCCACCGGAAACGATGTCGAAACCGGCACCCAGACGGGCGAACAGATTCAGAATCGCAAGGCTTGAATTAGCCTTCACCGCATAGCAGATCAGATGCGGATGTACCGAAAAGGCATGGTCATAGGCGCGATACGCCTGTTCCAGGGTGGCGCGCGAATAGAGATAACACGGTGTGCCGAACTGAGCGGCGACCTCAGCAAGCGGCACATCCTCAACATGCAGGATGCCTTCCCGGCGTGAAAGAGCGTTCATTTTTGGGTGGCCTGAGTGGGTTGTGCCGGTTGGCTGGGTTGGGCAAGGCTGGACTTGGGCGCAGCGGTATCCGGTAGATACAGGGCCCCTTTCTTGCCGCAGCCGGAGAGAGTGAAAAAAGTGCCTGACAAGGCGCAGATCAAGAGGAAATTTCGCATGGGGAGGCCTTTAAAATCGGGAGCAGTTTAGCAGCCCCGAGTTTGCCTCCCAAGGCTGCGCCAACCAGGAGCATTGGATGACTGAAACTGAATACACCCGTTTGGCTGATGACACGCTGAACAAGCTGGAGCAGGCGATTGAACACGCCGATGCCGATTTTGATTATGAGTTTTCCGAAGGCGGCATTCTGCAAATCGAATTCGCTGACGACTCGGTGATTGTCGTCAACAAGCAAGCCGCAGCGCAGGAGATCTGGGTGGCGGCAAAAAGCGGCGGCTATCATTTCCGTTGGGATGGCCAGGTGTGGCGCGATACCCGTAGCAACGAGGAACTGTTCGCCTCGCTGTCGCGTTTTGCCTCGGCGCAATCGGGTAGTCAGGTCAGCCTGATCTAGCGCTGGTTTGGCTTACACTTGCCGGTGTCTGGAGGCTTGAGGGTAAATAAATGGATGAACATGTTCTGTTTGAGTATCTGCCTGATTTTGCCGAGCAACTCGGCGCGGATCATCTGAAGCCGCTGCTTGATCGGATGACGTTGCACGAACTGGAAGATGGCCAGGTCATGGTGCACGACCAGGAACCGATTGATGCCTTTTTCCTGGTCCTGAGTGGCCGCCTGCAGTTGTCTATCGAACTTTCTGGTCATCATATTCAGCTGGGTGAGATCCGGCCTGGCAACTGGTGTGGCGAGCTGGGCTATTTCAGCGGTATTCGGCGCGCGTCAAGTACGGTGACGGCTGGCCCGGACACCGTCGTGGCACGTCTTTCCTACTCGGATTTCGACGCTTTGATCGCGGAAGATTCGATTGCTGTTTGCCGCCTGACGCATGCCTTCATCCAGATGCTGATTCGTCGCCTCCAGGTGAGCGCCAACAACCCGGTGGTCGATCCGGAGGGCAACATGCTGCTGCTGGGTGATATCACCGTGCCGTTGTCGGAATTGAGCCGCAAGCAACATGGCGTGCTGGACTTCATCAAAAGCCTGTTGGGAGCGCGTGGATGATCCTCAAAAACTATTTACGCTCGTTGCCGGGGTTTCAGTTTCTGTCTGACTCCGACGTTGAAAACGTTGCCGCCGCGATGCGGGTCGATGAATACCCCAATGGCCATATCTTCATTTACCAGGATCGTCTGAATCAGGCGTTGTATCTGCTGCTCGACGGCCAGGTTGAAGTGACTCACTACGGCAATACCGGGCGACATTACACGCTGAAGACCATCCAATCAGGCGAGTTCTTCGGTTTGCCGTCGCTCTCGACGGGCAAGCCGGCGAACGCGACCTGCACCTCGCGCGGGCCGGTGAAGGTCGCCAGCCTGCCGTTCTCCGCCTATCTGTTGTTGTATCAGCCGGATTCGGAGATCGGTTGTCGCTTCCAGTTTGTCATCGCCACTCAGCTCGCGCGCGATCTGCACGATCGTCACGATGCGCTGCGCAACTTGCTGGTTCAGGTATACGGCGGCGTCGAGAAACTGAGTGATGCAATCGATACAACTGAAGTCAGCGATAACCAGGGCGTTTTACCGCCGCCCTGAACCTCAGCCTGTCTGTCAGACCCGTTTGTCAGACCAGTCTGGCGCGCGCCCGGTCAACCGCGGCGCGTACCTGATTCGGTGCGGTACCACCGAGATGGTCGCGCGCAGCGAGCGAGCCTTCCAGCGTCAGCACGGCGTAGATGTCGGTTCCGATCAGAGGCGAGAATGCTTGCAGTTCGATCAGGCTCAAATCGGCCAGATCACACCCCTTCTGTTCCGCCACCCGCACCGCGCGCGCCACGGCTTCATGCGCTTCGCGGAACGGCAGGCCTTTCTTGACCAGGTAATCGGCCAGATCAGTTGCTGTGGCGAAGCCCTCCACCGCTGCCTGGCGCATCCGATCTGCCTTCACGGTGACGTGGAAAACACGTTTGCCGGTTTGTTCATCGATGTGGCTGCCCATCATCTCGGCGAAAATGGCCAGGGTATCGACCAGGGTATCGACCGCGTCGAACAAGGGTTCCTTGTCCTCCTGATTGTCCTTGTTGTAGGCCAATGGCTGGCCTTTCATCAGCGTCAATAGGGCGATCAGATGGCCATTCATGCGGCCTGTCTTGCCGCGCATGAGTTCCGGCACATCCGGGTTTTTCTTCTGCGGCATGATGCTGGAGCCGGTGCAGAATCGGTCGGCCAGGTCGATGAAGCCGAAGCGTGGCGTCATCCAGATCACCAACTCTTCAGACATGCGCGAGAAGTGGGTCATCATCAACGCGCCAGCGGCGAGGAATTCGATCGCGAAATCGCGATCCGACACCGCATCCAGCGAGTTCTCGCAAACGCCTTCGAAACCGAGTTCGCGCGCCACCATTTCACGGTCGATCGGAAAGCTGGTGCCGGCCAGCGCGGCCGCGCCGAGGGGCAGGCGATTGACGCGGCGACGGCAATCGACCAGGCGTTCGTGGTCACGCGTCAGCATCTCCTGCCAGGCCAGCATGTGATGGCCGAAGGTCACCGGCTGCGCCGCCTGCAAATGGGTGAAGCCAGGCATCACCGTCGCAGCGTGATGTTCGGCCAGATCGATCAAGGCGCGCCGGGCCTGGATGTTGAGTTCAAGAATGCGATCGATCGCGTCGCGCAGCCACAGGCGCACATCAGTGGCAACCTGATCGTTGCGCGAGCGGCCGGTATGCAGGCGCTTGCCGGCATCACCCACCTTGCGGGTCAGCGCCCGCTCGATGTTGAAATGGATGTCTTCGTCATCCAGGTTCCACGTGAAACGTCCGTTCTCGAAGTCGGCCAGAATCTCGCCCAGGCCGCGTCGGATATCGGCCAGGTCCTGCGCCGAGAGGACGCCGACGTGATGCAGCATGGCGGCGTGCGCCAGCGAGCCCTGGATGTCGAACGGGGCAAGTCGCCAATCGAAAGGAATCGAGGCGGTGTAGCGTTTGACGCGTTCTGATACTGGCTCGGAAAAACGGCCCGACCAGGCGGTCGCGGCGGTGGCGGAGTCGGTGGAAGTATCGGTTTGCATGGGGGATAGCTTGCGCGCTGGAGTGTCTGTAAGGTCGAGATTATGACAAAGGAGACCCAATTCACCCTGCCGGATTTCCGTAATCTCGGCATTTTGCTGCGCACCGTGCTGGCGTTGCAGCTGTTCGGCTTGCTTGCCGCATTGGTCAATGCAGCAGATCTGTCCGGTTTGTTAGGCCTGTTCTTCCGCTATGCCGCCTATCTTGAACCGCCGTTGCTCATCAGTGTGCTGATCCTGTACTTGATCGGCCCAAAATTAAGGCGCTTGCCAGCGCGCCTTGGCCTGGTGTTCAGCGTGCTGATCAGCATGGGCAGCGCCGCCTTTTGGCAAAGCATGCTGGCATGGCAGTCGACGGAGGTCGAGCCCAGCCTGCTCCGGACAGCGCTGCTGGCCGGTGTCGCGGCGACGCTGATTCTGGTCTGGTTCGACTGGCGCGCGCGGCGGCTTTCGCCGGCGCTGGCGGAAGCGCGCTTGCAGGCGTTACAGGCGCGGATACGGCCACATTTCCTGTTCAACTGCATCAACAGCGTGCTGTCGCTGGTGCGCTCCAACCCGGCGCGGGCGGAAACCGCGCTGGAAAACCTGGCCGATCTATATCGCGGCCTGATGGCGGATAACCGGCAGCTATCCCCGCTCGGTCGTGAAATCGAGCTGGCCCGCGCCTATCTTGATCTGGAAAGTCTGCGTCTGGGTGAGCGGCTACAAGTCGATTGGCGCATCGATGAAGGGGTGGAGGGGGCGTCGCGGCAACTCCAGATGCCCTCGCTTGTACTGCAGCCTTTGCTCGAAAACGCGGTTTGTCACGGCATCGAACCGCATCCGGAAGGCGGCCGCATCGGTGTCGATATCTTCCAGCGGGATCAACAACTCAACATTGTCGTGCGCAATCCGCGCCATGCTGATGCGCCGCCGCGTCCGGGCAATCGCATGGCGCTATCCAACATCCGCGAGCGCCTGGCGCTGCATTTCGACGCCGAAGCGCGACTTTCCGCGCATCAGGTCGGCGACGAGTTTGTGGTCCAGATGGTCATTCCAATGAAGGAGATCAAACGTGGCGAAACCCATTAAGGTGATCCTGGCCGATGACGAAGCACTGGCGCGAGCGCGACTGGCCGATCTGCTGATGGATCTGGCCGAGGAATTCAGCGTCGATATCGTGGCGCAGGCCGGCAATGGCGTGCTCGCGCTGGAACGCGCCGCCGATACGCCGGCCGACGTGATTCTGCTCGACATCCAGATGCCGGGCATGAATGGCCTCGAAACGGCGCGCCATATCGCAGGCCTGCCGCATCCGCCAGCGATCATTTTCGTCACCGCGTTTGATGAGCATGCCCTGCAGGCATTTGAATTACGCGCCGTGGATTACCTGTTGAAACCGGTGCGGCTGGCGCGTTTGCGCGAGGCGTTATTGCGTATCAGACCCCTGGCGGCTGACGATGCGGCGGCGCTGTCGCCGCGTCGGACCCATTTCGCGTTGCTCGAACGTGGCCGCATCTGGCGCGTGCCGGTGGCGGAAGTGCTCTATCTGCGCGCCGAGTTGCGCTATGTCACCGCCCGCACGCGGGAACGCGAATATCTGCTGGATGAATCGCTGGTCAGGCTGGAAGAGGAATTCGGCGACGACTTTTTGCGCATCCACCGCAATTGCCTGATCGCCCGCGCGCATCTGGAGGGGTTTCAGCGGGTCGCCGATGACGGCGAAGGCCGCTGGCTGGCGTTGCTCAAGGATTGGCCGGAAAAACTGCCGGTGTCTCGCCGGCAAATGCATGTAGTGAGGGAATTCGTCAAAGGCGCCTGAACGACGCTGCAAGAGACTGCCGCGACTATTTTGGTTCGGGCAGGCCGCGCGCCTTGGCCAGGCTCTTGTCGATCGCCTGATCAAGGTAATAGCCGTAATAGTCGATGGTTCCGAGCCCGACCACCGGTTTTGTGAGCAGCTTGCCTTCCGTGTCGAACAGCATCACGGTGGGCACCAGGCGGACGCCGTTATCGCCGGCGAAACGGCGATGCGGTGTATTTCCACCTTGAAAATTCTTCATCGATTCGTAACTCGACAGTTCAACCTTGCGCATCACCAGCTTGGCCTGATAGTCGGCATTGCGGCTCATCGGAATGAGGAATTCATTCAGAACGGTTTCGCAATAGGAACAATGTTCGCCGGCAAACATCACCAGAACGATGCCATTCTTGTCCTTCGCGATCGCAGCATCCTTCTGCAAATCGCGCGCAACCGGCACGCCGATCTCGGCGAAAGCCCGGCCGAAGCCGCATGCTACAATCAAGAGCAGTAACGCAAATGCTTGTTTCATAGACTTTTTCCTCGAATTAAGCAGCCCATTCTACTCAACGGAACGGGCGCTCAAAATAGTTCAAACATGCCTGAAAAAATTATCATTGCGACCCGCGAAAGCCAACTCGCCCTCTGGCAAGCCGAGCACGTCAAAGCCCGCCTGCTTGCACTCAACCCCGGCTTGCAAGTGGAACTCCTTGGCATGACCACGCAGGGCGACCAGATTCTCGATTCTCCCCTCTCCCGCATCGGCGGCAAGGGGCTGTTCGTCAAGGAACTCGAAGTCGCAATGGAAGAAGGCCGCGCCGATCTCGCCGTGCATTCGATCAAGGATGTGCCAATGGATTTACCGGCCGGCTTCGAGCTGGCGGCCATTCTTGAGCGTGAAGATCCGCGTGACGCTTTTGTTTCGAATCATTACGCCAGCTTGGAGGCATTGCCGCAGAGTGCGCGGGTTGGCACTTCCAGTCTGCGTCGGCAAGCCCAGATTCGCGCTCGCTTGCCGCATCTTGATGTCGATACCCTGCGCGGCAATGTCAATACCCGCTTGCGCAAGCTCGACGAAGGCCAGTACGCCGCCATCCTGCTCGCCGCCGCCGGCCTCAAGCGGCTCGGTTTCGAATCCCGCATACGCGCCACCCTGTCGCCGGAAGAAAGCCTGCCGGCGGTTGGCCAGGGCGCGATCGGCATCGAAATTCGCAGCGGACGCCCCGACCTGGCCGCATTGCTGGCGCCGCTGAACCATCCGGATACCGCCGCCTGCGTCCAGGCCGAGCGGGCGATGAGCCGCAAGTTGCAAGGCGGTTGCCAGGCGCCGATCGGCGGTTACGCCGTGGTGCGCGATGGCCGTCTTTTCCTGCGCGCATTCGTCGCCGATCTGGAAGGCATCCGCTTCTTCCGCGCTACCGCCGAAGGTGCGCTGGATGCCCCCGAAGCGGTGGGGCATGCGGCTGCGGATGAACTGATCGCGCAAGGCGCCGACCATCTGATGGCGGAAATCATCCAGCGCACAAAATGACTGAAGTTGGCACGATCACCAAGCCGCTGGCGGATATCAGCGTTCTGGTGACCCGGCCGCTCGATCAGTCCGTGCGACTGATGCAGCGCCTGCAAGACCTGGGCGCCGAGGTGATTGCTTTTCCTGCGCTGACCATCATCGACACGCAACGGCCCGAGGCGCTCAAACAGCGGCTGGCCGAAATCGAGCATTACGATTGGATCGTGTTTGTCAGCCCGACGGCGGTGCAATTCGGACTTGCCGCTTTACGCCAGATCGCGCCTGCCTCGATCGCCAAAATCAATGCCGCCGCAGTCGGTGCCGGTACCGCGAGTGCGCTGCGCACAGCAGGATGCAGCAACGTGGTCGTACCGGAGTCCGGCGCGGACAGCGAAGATCTGCTGGCGTTACCGGAATTTGCCGATCTGTCAGGGCGACGGGTGTTGATCCTGCGTGGCGAAGGCGGCCGCGAATTGATCGCCGACACCTTGCGCGCGCGCGGCGCGCAAGTCGATTACGCGGAATGCTATCGCCGCGTTTGTCCGGTAACCGACCCAGCGCCATTGGTGGCGGCACTGGCGGCGCAGCGGATTCAGGCGGTTACCGTGTTCAGTTCGGAAACGCTGGATAACCTGCTGCGGCTTTGCGACAGCGCCGCCGATGCATTGCGGGCGCTGCCGTTGTTCGTGCCTCACGGCCGTATCGCCGAGCACGCGAAAGCGTTGCATTTCATTTTGCCGATCACCACCGCGCCAGGAGAAAGCGGTGTCGTGGCCGGGCTTGTGGAATACTTTCACCATGACTGAAAACCTCGAATCCACGCGCCGCTCGCAGCCACTTGTTGCCTGGCTGGCCCTGTTTCTGGCGGCCATGGCCATGCTGGCGTCGTTCGGCTTTGCCTGGCATTACCACGATCGCGAGCAGCAACTCGAGCTGCAACTGGCGCGGCGGATTGGCGAATTCGACGCCGCCAGCCGCGAGGCCCGCACCGCCGCGAAAGCCGCCAACGAGGCGCTGGCCGACTTGCAGACCCGGCTGCTGGCTCTGGAAACCCGCGCCAACGATACCCAGAGCCAGCAATTGGCGCTCACGACCATGTACCAGGAATTGGCGCGCAGCCAGGATGAACGCATCGTGGCGGATATTGAGCAAACGCTGTTGCTGGCGCAGCAGCAACTGCAACTGGCCGGCAATGTGCGCGCTGCCTTGTTGGGACTGGAAGCGGCGGACGTCCGTCTGGGGCAACTCGGCAAACCGCAATTCGCCAGTCTGCGCGCCACCATGGCGAGGGATATCGAGCGCTTGAAGCTGTTGCCGGCGGCCGACATCGAGGGCGCCAGTGCGCGTCTGGAAGTGTTGATCGAGAGCGTCAGCCGATTGAAACCGGAATCGGAAACCGAACCGCGCGCGCAGCCTGACCGTTCGCCCGCAAACGCTGTTCCGGGTCAGGGCAGCATGGACACATTGAAGAGTTTTTCCCAGGAAGCCTGGCGCGAAATCAAGGATCTGATCCGCATTCGCCGCCTGGATCAGCCGGAGCTGCCCCTGCTGACGCCATCGCAAAACTATTTCCTGCGCCAGAACCTGAAGCTGCGCCTGCTGGCCGCGCGCGTCGCCCTGGTCCAGCGCGACGAAACCAGCTTCCGCGCAGACATCACCGCCGCGCGCGATTGGGTGAAGCACTATTTCAATCGCCAGGATGAAGTCAGCAAATCCTTCATCGGCAGTCTGGAAGAGTTGTTGCGCACGCCGGTCGCGCTCAAGGACGCGCAGATTGCAGCCAGCCTGCAAGCCTTACGCAGCGCGCGCGGGGCGCACTGAGGATGCGAGCCGCGCTCTGGATTCTGGTGCTGTTCGCGGCGGCGGTGGCGTTCACCCTGGCCGCGCGTCTTGATCAGGGCTACGTCATCATCGTTTACCCGCCGTGGCGGATGGAACTCTCCTTCATGCTGGCATTGCTGCTGCTGGCCGGCCTGGTTGCCCTGGCTTATGTCGGGTTGCGGTTGGCGAACGTGGCGCTCCATTTGTCCAGCGACGTGCGCGCCTGGCGCGAAAAACGGCGCCAGACGAAAGCCGATAAAGCCTTGATGGATGCGATGCGCGCCCATCTGGATGGTGACATCAAGCGCGCCGTCGAATTGGCCGGAAAAGCCGGCGAAAGCACTTTGGCGCCAGATCTGGTCGAACGCTTGCGACAGCCGGTGCGTGTTGACTCAGCACCCGCGCCGGCACATCTGGATTAGCCTCGGATTCTTCTGTTAACTGCCGCTCTGATAATCAAACGAGTCGGAGAAGAAGGCGTCTTCCGGCAACCCGCGCGCGACAAAATCGCGCCGCGCGGCGGCAATCATCGGCGGCGCGCCGCAGGCGTAAACCTCATATCCGGAAAGATCGGCGTGATCGTCGAGTACGGCTTGATGCACAAAGCCGGAGCGACCCGACCAGTGATCTTCGGCGCGCGGTTCCGACAGCACCGGGATGAAGCGGAAGTTCTTCTGCTCCTGTTGCCATTGCTCGGGCAGACTCACGTGCCACGGCATGGTGAAAAGCATGTTGCAGGATGCTTTTGATCGGCGCGAAACCGGTGCCGCCGGCAAGGAAGATTGCCGGCTTGCCGGCTGATTCTTCGCCGTCGCGGAGAAAGAAACTGCCATAAGGACCGGAGATCCGCATGATGTCCTTCGCCTTCATCGCGCCGAAGACGTGGTCGGTGAACTGGCCACCCGGCACATGCCGGATGTGGAGTTCGAGCAGGCTGTCTTCTTCCGGTGAATTGGCCAGCGAAAAGCTGCGCCGCTTGCCGTCCTTGAGCAGGAAATCGAGATACTGGCCGGGCAGGAATTGCAGCCGTTCGTTGGAGGGCAGCTTGAGCCAGAGCGCCATTACGTCATCGGCCAGTTTTTCCATGCGTTCGATGCGGCAGGGCAGCGTCTTGATCGGAATATCCTTCGCCGCGCCAACTTCCTTCACCTCGATGGTCAGATCGCTGGTCGCCTTGGCGCAGCAGAACAAGGCCAGGCCTTTCAGTTTGTCTTCATGTGTCAGTGCGCTGTCCTGGTGAGTGCCGTAGTTAACCGAACCGGCCAGCACTTTGCCTTTGCAGGCGCCGCAGGCACCATTGCGACAGCCATAAGGCAGCGAAAATCCGGCATTCAGCGCTGCGCCGAGCAGGGTTTCGTTGGGCTTGACGGTAAACTGGTGGCCGCTGGGTTGTATGGTGACCTGGTACGTCATGAATCATTCCTCTCGATGAAACTGAAATGCGAATACTGATTGTGGGTTGCGGTGATGTGGGTCTGCGCGTAGCGCGGCTTTTGCGCGGACGTGGCCGGATTTACGGTTTGAGCCACTCTCCGCAACGTTACGCCCAACTGCGCGCCGCCGGTGTCATCCCGATTCCCGGCGATCTGGACGACCGCAAAAGCTTGACTCGCCTGGCTGGACTGGCCGACATCGTGCTGCATTTTGCGCCGCCACCGGGCGAGGGCGAAAGTGACCCGCGAACCCGCCGCTTGCTGGCTGCGTTGTCGCGGCGGGCGAGTCTAGCACGCAGCCAGCCAGGCAAAATCCCCGCTCAGAACAGGGAAAAAGCGCTGGTTTACATCAGCACCAGCGGGGTTTACGGCGACTGTGCCGGCGCAGTGGTGGCGGAAACCCACCCGGCGCGGCCGAACAATACGCGCGCCAAACGCCGCGCCGATGCGGAAGCGCAATTGCGCCGCTGGGGACGCCACTCCAATCAACGCCTTGGCATCCTGCGCGCGCCGGGCATCTACGCGCAGGACCGGATGCCTGCGGATCGCGTGCGGAAAAACCTGCCGGCGATCGTC